>JAFYKU010000008.1 GCA_017537405.1 Clostridia bacterium | reverse complement strand
GCATATCACGGACTTTTTTTAAAAATAAATAACGCGTGTACATACTATCCCATAAAGTACCAACACCCGCCACAACCAAACTAATTAATGTAAAATACCAAATGCCAACTTTCAATTCACGCAACGCAAAATAAAGTGAATGGTCTCGCAAATGCGGCAAACTTAAATACAGCGTTGCCAAAACGATTAAACCAAGTGTAGCCACCAAACCACCAAAAAAGAAAATTTTACGACCAGTATTAGCCGTAAAATAATTCTTTATTTTGGTAAATGCATTTTGGAAAAAATGTTTCATTTTATTTAAAACGAATATTCATATTGCCCAAAACCAAGAATACCACGATCAACACAATGGCAACGACCCAAATCGCCAACCACCATCCTCCGCGTCTACGGGCATAGCCGAATGAATGACATGCGACTACGATGTAAGCCATGACTTCAGCCAACAATTTTACAGCGCTAACAACTTGTGCGGTTAATCCCACCATTTCAAAAATCCAGGAAATTAACAATACAAGGCCAACACCAACGATTGACAAGTATGACAACACGCTCAAAAGCCCACTTCTTGTTGATGACATTTGATTTTACCTCCTATACTAAATGATAACATTTATCGCGAGTAACGGCAAACTCTTTTGTCGGCGCGATTTCTAGGTGCACAAGTTGCCCAGTTATCGGATGCACGAAATCCAAACGCACCGCTTCCAGCATTTGCCCCTTACCACTATTATATTCCGGATCACCCACAATTGGATGATGAATCGACTTACAATGCACACGAATTTGGTGTGTGCGTCCTGTTTCCAAAGTGAATTCACATAAGGTGTGTCGTGCGTAGCGCTCCAAAACTTTTAAATGCGTAATTGCACGGCGCCCACCGGTTTCCGTTACGGTAAAGATAGTACGATGGTTCGGGTGGCGTACAATATTACGGTCAATTGTCATATCACTGTCAACTTTTCCATCGACCAAACCCCAGTAAGTTCTTTGGATACTATGTGTCTCAAACATTTTGGCTAAGGCACTTTGACAAGCCACAGTCTTCGCCACAATCAATAAACCAGCGGTGTTCTTATCCAAACGATGCACAATGCCCGCTCTTTCTAAATGACCCTGCCCACGACCTAACAAAGCATTTAATACCGTGCCATTTTTAATTCCAGCCCCCGGATGTACCACCATGCCCCGTGGCTTATTAATCACCAGCAAATGTTCATCTTCATAAACAATGTCCAAAGCAATGTCTTCCGGTTCTGCGGTTACGGATACAGGTTGCAGTTCCCCTTCTACTTTATCAGTTTCGCGTAAGTCATAACCCGCCTTCACCACTTGACCATTTACGGTAAAATCACCGCGCTTAATGGCCGCCACAATTTGACTGCGCGTGACTTCTGGATACAAATCACATAAATATTTATCGAAGCGCAATTTGACCTCCCACCATTATGGCACCGGCAATAATCGCCATGTCTGCCAAGTTATTTTTAAAAAGTACAAAATTAATAAAGTCGTGTACTGCACCGCCTGTCAAACAACGGTCAACCGCGTTGCCAATCACCCCACCAACAAATAAAGCCAGACCAACTGTAAACCACCATGATTGACGGCGTGACGAACGACAATACCACACAATACAAGACACCACTAACACTGCCGACAAAACCACAATCGCAATCCATAACCAAGGCCACTGCGCACCCAAGCCCCAAGCAATCCCCGTGTTTAAAACACCATCAAAGATAAACTTCGTGCCTAAATCCACGCACACAACTGCAATGATGATACCGGCAAAAATACCAATCATTGACCAACCTTTTCCAACATTGAAACAACAATCGGACGGCGGTTAAAAGTTTTTTGGAAATAACTTTGTACATCCTTGCGAATTTGATTGCGTACATCATTCGCATCATTACCATTGAATGGCATCTTTTCCAAAGACTCTAACACCACACCACGAATATCCACAATGACTTTTTCTAACTCATGCGCGTATGCTAAACCTTTCATAATAACATCTGGGCCCGACAATAAATCACCCGTCTTACCATCGTAACCCAAACCAATCACACAAATACCATCTTCGGCTAAAGCTTGGCGGTCACGCAAAACCGAACTATCCACATCACCAGCGCCATATCCATCAATCAAGCGCGAACCATGTGGCACCGAACCAACTTTCTTCAAGCCCGTTGCCGACATTTCCCAACATTCACCTAACTCAGCCATGTGCACATTACGCGCCGGCATACCCATTTTTTTCGCCAAGTCACAGTGCTTCTTCAACATCTTGTATTCACCGTGAATTGGAATAAAATTACGCGGACGCACTAAAGCATGAATAATTTTGATTTCTTCCTGACAAGCGTGTCCCGAAACATGCACAGCAGCTAAGCGTTCATAAACAACTTCACAACCACGATGCACCAAATTATTAACCACATCGGCCACCGCCCCTTCGTTCCCCGAAATCGGTGAAGCCGAGAAAATCACCGCATCACTGGGCCCCAAGTTAATTTGTGGGAAATCGCCATTCGCCATACGACTTAACGCCGCATTGGGTTCCCCTTGACTACCCGTTAATAAGACCAACACTTCTTCATTCTTAAAAGCATTAATTTTGCTGATTTCAATAATGTTTTCTGGACGCGTTTTCATTTCGCCCAATTTAATCGCAATATCACTCACTGCAATCATACTGCGTCCCAAGAAAGCCACTTTACGCTTGTACTTATGTGCTAAGTCCAAAATTTGTTGCATACGGTGTACATTTGATGCAAATGATGTAATAAACATGCGTTTGTCTTTGTACTGCGCAAACAACTCGTCTAAGCGTTCACCAACTGTGGTTTCACTCATGGTAAAGCCCTCACGCTCAATGTTGGTACTTTCACATAACATCAAAGACACGCCACGGCGACCAATTTCACCAATGCGCGCCAAGTCAATCGGTTGATTGTCAACTGGCGTCAAATCAATCTTCAAATCCCCCGTGTGGAAAACCGTACCCAAAGGCGTGGTAATTGCCACCGCAAAAGCCCCCGGAATCGAGTGATTCACATGAACAAATTCAACCGAGAATTCACCAATCTTCACCACCGCGCGCGGACGCACTGCAACCGCTTTGACTTTCAAACCCGAATGTTCACGCAATTTGTGCTCAATCAATCCCAAAGTCATACGGCTGGCATAAATCGGAGCCGGCACTTCTTTCAATGCATGTGGCAAACCACCAATGTGGTCTTCGTGACCGTGAGTAATAATGTACCCTTTAACTTTGTTTTTGTTACGAATCAAATAGGTGATATCTTGCACGACCATATCAATCCCCGGCATTTTCGCACTATCCGGAAACCCAAGACCAGCATCAACAACAATCATATCATCGCCAAATTCGAAAACGGTCATATTTTTACCGATTTCACCTAAGCCCCCCAGGAAACTAATTCTTAAATTTTTGCTCATTTTTCTCTCCTTACTGTCTAATTTAAATTCACAATTTTATTGTAAATAGCACTTTTGTTGAGTTCAGTTGTGCGTTCATTGTGGATATTCAAACGGTTGCGCACAATCTCGTAAATTCCCAGTTGTTGAAATACCGCGAAACAAAAAACAAACTGGAAGATGTTTTTCTTTGGTAATGTGATTTTGCCAAACAATTTTAAAACCGATGGACAATAATTGTTTTGGCTCACTAAGTTTAGAGTTGCTTTATAATAATCAATAAATACCGACCTGTCAATACTTAAACCATGAATTACCTCTTGCAAATTTTGGTCTGGCGTTACTGCCAAATCATCATGTAAATATCTTTGCAAAACCAACGCTTTTTCTTCATCGTTAATCGCGAACGGAATGACACATTTGACGACAGCTTGCGGTGCCGCACCTTCATTGTGCTGTAATTCAAATATCACACTCTTCACACATGGTGCTGCCAAAATTGAATTAAAGGCTGCACCGCCAAAGAAAATGTATTTTAATTGCCCACTATCAAATTTGGTATGCGATGGGTGACTTGGCAAACTTACCGCACGCGTTTCACGCATAACCGTCATTAAAACCGGCGCCGGATTGCCACAGCCAGTCGGCTCCAACATCGCTACTTCTTGGAAAAATTGTGGGTTTAATTCGCTTTCGCTAATTTCAAAATCATAATACTTACAATTTTCCGCAGTCTGTGCCGCCGCCGCTTCGGTCACAATTTTTTGGAAAAGAGTACGGAAAGCTTCAAACTTAGTAACCGGCAAAGACATTCCCGCCGCCATCGCATGACCACCAAATGTCGATAAACATTCCGCCGCTTTCGTAATACATTCGACTAAATGAATACCGGCAATACTGCGTCCACTGCCTTTATATATTTCACCCTTACCACCTAAAACAATGCACGGACGCCCATATTTTTCAGCTAAGCGTACCGCCACAATTCCTAAAACACCACTTTCCCATTCCGGCTTAGCCACGACAATCGCACTGTCATTTTGTAAGCTTTCTTGCTCGATTAATTGAACACATTCATTAAAAATCACCGTGCATAATTCTTGGCGTTTTGTATTCATATATAACAGGTTTTTAACAATGCGTTCCAAGCGCGTTTCATCTTGTTCCAAGATAACATCCAGCCCACGCTTCGCATTTCCCATGCGTCCACTGGCATTAATCTTGGGTCCCAAACGGAAACTTATATCCCCACTTTTAATTGTTCCACGAATATTGCACGCACGCGCCAAAGCTGTAATTCCCGGCACTGTTCCTTGATTTAACATCTTTAAGCCATGATGCACGATAACACGATTTTCGTCAGTCAAAGACACAATATCCGCAACCGTTGCAATCGCACAAATATCAAAATAGTTTTTCGCAACTTCCAAACCTTCCATGGCTTGCACTAATTTCAAAGCAACACCAGCACCGCATAAGTCATCAAATGGATATGCTTGGTCGGTAAACTTCGGGTCCACACAAATACAGTTTGGCGTTTGCTCCGGAATCGCATGGTGGTCAGTCACAATACAATCAATACCTAATGATTGCGCATACTTAATTTCTTCTGGACAAGAAATTCCACAATCCACAGTAATCAATAATTCCGGTTGAAATTTTTCATGTAAACGACCGATTAAATCAATATTCAAACCATAACCATCGGCATCGCGCTCGGGCAAGAAATAAGAAGTACGCACACGCTGTGTCAATAAGTATTTATACAAAATGGCAGTCGCACAGATACCATCAGCGTCATAATCGCCGATGATTAAAACTCTCTGTTTTCGGTTAATAGCGTCGCGCAACCTTGCCACCGCTTCCGGCATACCCTTCAATAACATGGGGTCATGCAGTTGATTGGGGTCGAAGTTAAAAAATTTGTCTGCCTTCTCTTTGGTGTCAATACCTCTTTCAATTAATAAACGGATAAATTTTTCACTATACCCTGATTGGTTGAACGCCGCCAGTTGCCGTGGGGTTAACTCCCCGCACCTGACTTTGTATTCCATGCCACACATAAATTAACATAATTTTAGTTGTATTGCAACCAAAAACCGATTAAGCTGCTTATATGGAAAACATTAAAATTACCGCAGACAGTACTTGTGACTTACCAGCTGACATTTTAAAGGAACATGATATTACAACCATACCAATGTACATCTTCATGGGTGACCAAGAAGGTCGCGACCACCCGGCTATCGCAGAAGAAATTTATGCATACTTCCGTGCCACCAAAAAGACGCCAAAAACTTCGGCGATTAGCACTCCTGAATACAAAGAATTTTTTACAGCAAATAAGCCAGCAGGTGGCAGCTTAATCCATTTTAACATCTCAAGCGAAATATCTTGTACCCACCGTAACGCCGTGGCGGCCGCCAACGAATTAGAAAATGTTTTCGTCATTGACAGTCGCTCTTTGTCAACCGGCACCGCAATTTCCATTTTGCGCGCGGTCAAATATCGCAGCCAAGGTCTCTCTGCCGCCGAAATTGTGGAACGCGTTCAATCAGAAATTGACAAAGTCCAAGCCAGTTTCATCGTTGACGACTTAACTTATTTACACCGCGGCGGCCGTTGTAGTAGTACCACCAAATTCTTTGCCAGCATCTTGCGCATTAAACCACAAATTGTCGTCAAAGATGGCAAAATGGAATCCGCCAAAAAATTCCGTGGCAATTTGAATTTCTGTGTTAAACAATATGTGGATACCGTTTTAAACGAAAACCCAGATCCAGATTTATCCATTCTGTTTATTACTCACACAAAAATGGCAAACCCGCAAATTGTTGAAGACATTAAACAACAAGTTTTGGCACGCTGTCCCTTTGAACGCGTTGTGGAAACTATTGCTAGTGGTACCATTACCGCCCACTGTGGCGAAAATACCATTGGTATTTTATTCGGTACAAAATAATTACGCATATTTTTCTACCATAATCCGCACGCTACCGTTATGGCATCACGCAAAAAAACCAAAGTCCCTTTAATTATCTGCATCATCGCAGTAGTAGGGGCTTTTTTGTGTTTTACTTTCGGACAAAAATATAATCCATTCTTTTTATGGATTGCATTAGGTTTAGCCGGTTTCGCCCTTTTATTTTTTCTTATTACCTTGACCCGCTTCCTGCGTAATCGTTCCATCACCAGTGGCTTACTCATTACCACTACCGCCGCTACTGCAATCTATTTTGTCGCTAACCGTTTTATTCAAAGCGCCGTACCGCGTGTCGCAGGCAATCTGGCCGCCGCTGGAGTTATGACAACAACAACCGAAACCAGCGGTTGGTTTACACCATTGTTTTTTGCGCAAATCGGTTTATTCGCTTTGTGGTTTTTAATTATTTTATTTATTATTTATGTTTATGTCCGCCCCATTAAACGCATCGACCAGCTTCTCGGTCAAATTATTGACGCCAAAGAAATTAAAAAACTCAAACTGGGTAAAAGTCGTCAATACGAAGCTATCGCCACCAAGCTGCAAATTCTTGCCAACGAACAACACGCCGCCGCTTTAAAAAAGCGTGCTCGCCAAATCCGAGCCCGCAACCGTACCACACTGAAAAAAGATATCGTGGATAAAATTATCAAAGAAAAAGATAAAATGCCACGCTCTGCCAAAGGCGATGCTAACGATTAAATTTGCTTTCATCAAAAGCTTGAATTGCTTGAATTAATTGATTGTAAACCGGTTTCACACTTTGGTATAAATACACCGCGCGCGGTAAAGGTACCAATCCACTACGCTCCATCACAAATAATTCTTCCTGTAAAGCCCGCTGCAACTCATGAATGTTATAACTTACAGTCGGTTGACTCACACACAATTTTTCTGCAGCCTTACTGACACTGCGTTCTTCAATCACCGCAAAAAAATATTTATACAAGTTCAGATTAACTTCGGTTAACATGACTGTTATAGAATAATTCTATATCCCTTGTTTGTAACACTACACTTTGATACATTTTTATACATGAACGAAAATGCAATAACAAAAACATTATTATCAATCTGGCCGGGGCTAACCGAATACGAAACGATGTTAGCCGAACGCGCCCACAATCATGCACTGTGCAGTTGCAACACACCACTATTGACCAACCGCATCATTGACAAAATTATTGACCTTAATGTCAAACAACAAACCATTCACAATCTGGCTTTACGCTTGAACCGCGTCATTGATAAACTACCAACCGATACCCAAGCCGTAATTCGCAGTTACTACCGCAATTACGGCATCGCAGCTAATATCCCCGCCCAAGCCAAGCAACTAGGTATCGCGGAACGCACATTTTATCGCCACCTTGACCGTGCCGCCACTCATGTTGCCCATCGCTTAGAAGATATCGGCATTAATTTCTTTACTTGGCAAGATTTACTGCACCAACACCCGTGGATTAAAGACAGCTTTATGCGCCAAAGCCAACCAAACCAGCTGCGAAAGATTCCGCGTCAAAAGGCACTAAATCATTAAGTTGTTCACCAACACCCACATACCAAACGGGTAAATCAAATTGTTGCTTAATGGCAACCACAATCCCACCTTTCGCGGTACCATCTAACTTCGTCAAAATAATTCCATCTAAGCCGACAGCTTCATGGAAATATTCCACTTGACTTAACGCATTACCACCCGTGGTCGCATCAATCACCAATAATTTACGATAATTGGCTTCCGGCATTACTTTACCAACCACGCGGTCAATTTTTTGTAACTCAGCCATTAAGTTCACTTTGTTATGCAAACGCCCCGCCGTGTCAATGATGGCGACCTGTTCGCCTTTGGCTTTCATCGAAGTCAACGCATCAAATACCAACGAAGCTGGATCTGCTCCTGCGCCCTGTTTTACAATGCGTACATCAGCACGCTGACTCCATTCAACTAATTGTTCGGTCGCGGCCGCACGGAAAGTATCACCCGCTACTAACAGAACAGACTTTCCATCATTTTTTAGCAGGTTCGCCAACTTACCAATCGAAGTCGTTTTGCCCACACCATTCACACCAACGACCATCAGAACGGTTGGGTCCGTCATTTCCGGCGTTTCGTTTTCCAAAATCTCGGCAATACTTTGCACCAAACGCGCTTTCAATTCTTCTTCGGTTTTGATTTTTTCCGCTTTGACCGTGCGCTTGATATCGTCAATAATTTTTTCCGTAGCCGCAACTCCGATATCCGCACTAATTAACACGGTTTCCAAATCTTCATAAAACTCGTCATCAAAAGTTTTGTTAAAAATCGCCGCAATCCCGTTCGTGACTGCCGCGGCTGTTTTCTTTAATCCGCTAAAAATTTTTTTAAAAAATCCCATTACTTATCTCCACTGGCCAAAGCCATTCTTCTTCGATATTTCGGATCTGGATTCATCGGCGTATCCAAAAATATATCTACCGCAGTTAAAGCCACCGGCGTATCCATATACCGCCCACCCAGACACAATACATTGGCATCATTATGTTCACGCGCCAAACGCGCATAATCCACACTATGCACCAAAGCCGCACGAATTCCCACATGATGATTCGCCGCAATGGAAACACCAATTCCCGTTCCACATACCAAAATACCACGGTTGTCACCATCATTTAAAACGCCATGCACCACTGGTGTTACAAAACTGGTAAAATCATCTTCGCTATCGAATTGAGTATTTCCGCAATCGACATAAGCCAATCCTTGTTTTTCTAAGTGTGCACGAATCGCTTCTTTCAAAGCAAAACCACCATGGTCACAACCCAAATAAATCATACTTTATGGTATCACGGGGTGCGGATTTCGCAAATCAAAAATCTGATGATAAACACATTCCAAATCAAATAACAGTTTTTCACACACTTGGTCATACATATCTTGACCATAACCATATGGGTCATTGTAGTCCCGCAAATCAAAAACATAGTCATATTGCTGCTGCATTTTGGGTAAATATTGACGCGCTACATGCGGTTTTTTCGGTACCGGAATTTCCATATTCTGCAAAGCAATAATCACTTGCGGCATCATGTCCGCACCCACAGCCGCCGCCGTTCCCGCACTGCGCACAATTACACCGGTACGGCGATGCTTTTTGCAAATGTGCTTAAAAATCACTTCCGCCATTGGACTGCGACAAGTATTTCCCGCGCAGACGAATAAAATTTTGATTTTTGGTTTAGGTGTTTTTGTATTTTGTGTACTCATTATTCTTCCTCAATTTTTGGTAAAACTGGATACTTATACTGCCCAAAAACAACCGCAAAGAAATCCCATATCCACATCGTCAAAGCAAAAATACCTAATAAATCCCCAGGAAATAAATATGTCTGACTTTCAAATAGATAGCGGATTGCATTTGGTTCTGCTTCACCCAACATCGGTGGGAAAATAATCAAACTAACCAAATAAGCCACTGTCAACAATAACATAATGGCACCACGCAAATAACGCTTCGCAATAAAGTTATGCACACCAAAGAAACCAAATAAACTACCCAGTACCATTTTCCAATAAGGCATTACAGCTGGTCGCACCTTAGAAAACAATACTTCGCGTCCGGGTTTATAAGGAGCCGTTAATTCCGCATGGTAAATTTGCTCTTTCGTCAAGCCACAGTTTTTACATTTGGAAGTTGCTTTCGGCATCTTGGTTTGACAATACGGACAACGCATCTCGGTCATAAAAAGACCATCTAACCGTTCATCCGCCTGTACGCGATTACTCAAAGGTTGGTTGCTTTGGTTCATCATTATGCATCTTTCTCCTGTTTAAGTATGACCTAAAATAAGAAATTCCCCAAATCAAAAATCCAGCAAAAAACAAAATCCAACAAACTCGACGCCAGTCCGCATCTTCTTCAATAGGCCCCGTTAAGTCTTTGTCTTGATAAGTCGTACTCGGCGCAACTTCATATTCAATGTCCAATAACGGTTCACTAATCTCGTCCGCCGCAAAAGCCGCCATACTCAAAACACCATAACCAAAATAGTCGTCATGACCGGCTTTCCCTTTGTCCGCATAAGTAGCTGCTGCCGCCAACAAAGCTTTATGTTGGATTGTCATGAAATACTTATCTTCGCCTTTCGTATCCCAATTCGTTAACCCAAAATCCTCTTTAGTGGTTTTGCTTACATCACTCATCAACATCGCATAACATGCGGTTACAAACGGAGTTGCCATACTGGTACCTTGTTCACATAAATAATAGACATTACCCGCATCTTTGCGCACATACCAACTTTTTCCACGATAAGAATATTTATAATAATAACCAAACTCATCATGATATTCTTCAACACTACCCGCCGTATCCAGTAAATTAATGATGTTTTGACTGCATGCCGACCAAATATTTACTCCCGGTGCCGCCAAACTAATCCTGTCATTATGATATGAAAAATCTGCCAACGCGTAATCCATCTCTGTATTATCATACGCTGATACAGCTAATGTCCCGTCACAAGCACCTGGCAAAGAATAATAAGTATTTCGCTTGTTTTCTGAACCTTCAATATTACCAGCCGCCACAATAGGTAAAACATTATATTTGATTAAAATGTCAATGTAATCTTGATAACCCGTATAATGCACCCTGTTTTCAGTGTACCCGTCTTTAAGTCGTTTGAAATCTTGCATATGTTCTTCATTATTTACATTAAAGCCAGAAGTCCCCAAACTCATATTTACTGCAACAATGTTTAATTGAGCGCGTTCCGCATTGCAAACTAAACTTGCATCTTCAAATCCGTCTTCATTAAGTAATTTAACCGAAATGCCCCTTTTTAGAGCCACCAAATAACGAATCGCATTTTCTAATGCAAAATCATCAATCACACTATTGGTAATTCCATCCATAATTTTAATTGGTAAAATTTTAACATTATTCAAAGTTAAATCCGCCAAGATACCCGCCACATGCGTGCCATGTCCATTGCTATCCACATTCCAATGGTTAGCAATTATTGACATGGTACCACCACGACTGAAATCCATAGCATAATTTTCCAGTATTCGATTTTCAAAAACCGGATGATTTGGATTTAAACCAGAATCAATCACGGCAATAACAACATTTTTTAAACCACGCTCCGCTTGTACAGCTGACAAATAATCATTATAAACTTTAATCCCCAAAGATTCATAAACACTTTGATCAGCTATACCTTGATAATTAAAGTAATCGAAATAATATGTTTTGGCTGACTCATTTGGCACATCTAAAGCATGTACCGACAAAGCCACTGCTTGTACCGCAGTTTGTCCCAAAGACAAAACCACCAACAAGGCAATCAGCAAGAACTTATTTGCAAAATTGCGAAATTTCATATATCCTTACTATATTATGGCAGAACAAGAAAAAAGTAAAGCATTGCAAGCAGCCTTAGCCACCATTGAAAAAATTTATGGCAAAGGCGCAATTATGAAAATGGGTGATGGCCCCGTTGTTCGTAATGTTAAAGTTATTTCGACCGGTTGTTTAACCTTGGACCATGCGTTAGGTATCGGCGGTATTCCCCGCGGACGCATCACGGAAATCTACGGACCAGAATCTAGTGGTAAAACTACCGTTTGTTTACATGTTGTTGCCGAAGCACAAAAAATGGGTTTAACCTGCGCTTATATTGATGCCGAACAAGCTTTGGACCCAATCTACGCCGAAGCCTTGGGCGTTAATGTTAAAGACTTAATTATCAGTCAACCAGACAGCGGCGAACAAGGTTTAGACATTGCACACAAATTAGTTGAATCTGGTTGTGTTGATTTGATTATCATCGACAGTGTGGCAGCCTTAACTCCACGCGCCGAAATTGATGGCGATATTGGCGATGCACACATCGGTTTACAAGCCCGCTTAATGAGCCAAGCTTTGCGTAAATTAACACCAATTATTAACAAAACCGAAACCGCTTTAGTTTTCATTAACCAATTACGCGAAAAAGTTGGCTTGATGATGCCGGGTCAAAACCCAGAAACTACTCCGGGTGGTAAAGCTTTGAAATTCTACTCATCAATGCGTTTAGATGTCCGCCGTATCGGCAGCGTTAAACAAGGCGATGAAGTTATTGCGAACAAAACCAAAGTCAAAGTTGTCAAAAACAAATTGGCTTCACCATTTAAAATTGCTGAATTTGAAATTACTTTCGGTAAAGGTATTTCCAACGAAGGCTGCATCTTAGATTTAGCGATTGCCAATGATATAATTCAAAAAGCAGGCAGCTGGTTTAGCTACCAAGGCGAACGCATTGCCCAAGGTAAAGAAGCCACCAAAGCTTGGTTAGACAGCGACCCGAAAATCAAAGAAGAAATTTTAAACCAAGTTAAAGCTACCTTTACGAACGGCAATACAGCACCAACCGAAGCCAACTAATACTGTTCGGGTAAATCATTAATAATCAACAAGATATCCCCTTTGCCGAGCCATTGGGGATATATTTTTTTTGCGGCTTCGCGATTAGGAACATAAACCACATCACCGTCCCAATCCGCTAAACCTTGCTCAAAATAATCACGGCTTACTTCACCGACCACAATTACAGCATCGGCTACCGTTTTTAACTGTTGACAAAAAGTAGCGTGCGCTGCTGCCGCGTTGGAACCTTGTTCCACAAAACCAGGCGTTTGCACAACTTTGCGGGTAGGATATTCACGAATAACCGCCAAAGCACTTTGCGCACTGACTGGATTCGCATTGTAACTGTCATCAAAAATAATAATTCCATTTGGTGCAACAATGCGTTCCAAACGATGCGGTGTCGGTTGTAAGTTTTTAACCACACTGCGTATATCTTTATCACTCACCCCTAAAGCTCGCGCCAACACTGCCGCCATTTGAATGTTTTTTTGTTGATGCTGCCCCAATAACGATGTCACAAAAACTGGCTGCTCCGCCGCTTTCACCAATGTTAAGTGTGGATGTTGTAATGCTCGACAGTATTCATTATCACCGTCCGTCACCGCTACAGCATCGGCAGGCAAAGCTGCAAACAATTCGGCTTTGGTTTGCGCCACCGTCTCAATATCTCCAAAGGTTGCCAAATGACACGCGCCAATACTGGTAATAATGCCATGTTGCGGTTGCAATAATTCACATAATTCGCGGATTTCGCCACGGCGCCGCGCGCCCATCTCCATAATCAAAACTTGAGTGTCCGCCTTTAAATCTTCATTAATTGTGCGCGCAAATCCCAGCGGTGTATTAAAACTGGCCGGACTAGCAACCACACGGTACTTCACGCTTAACATCTGCGCTAAAATATTTTTAACAGTGGTTTTACCGTAACTTCCTGTGATACCAATACGAATTAAATCTGAGCGCTTAGCTAATATCTGCTGCGCTTTGCGAATAAATTTTTTTTGCATGCTTTGTTCATAAGGTCTTAACAACCAATTCGCTACCGCCACCGTTTGCGCTAAACATAACAACGGCAGCCCCAATCCAACTATACATAATAAGACAGTTACCACACGCAACCGTTTGATACGCGCCGTTACCTTCACCCGCCCCTGCGTCTTTTTCGGAACCAAATCCCAATACGCGCAACTATCGTACCCCACCAACTGCATCTTATATAAAAGTTCATGCATTCCGTGCCACATCATTCCTCCTCCTTTCGTGTTTGCGCAAAAAACGCATCACATCATTGATAAAACGCGCACTGTCTTCTAAATAGGCAAAATGACCTTTGCCGCGATAACATATTTTTTGCGCGTGCGGCACCAACCGCTTCCAACGGCGCATTTGACACAACGGAGTATCTTTGTCCCGCGTGCCCCAAATCAACAAAGTTGGTGCCGTAATTTGTGCAACTTCATTCGTTAAATTGCGATGAATGATATTCTGAAAAGTCCGTTTTCCGTTGGCGTCCAGCTGACGATAATCCCGACTGCCACCTTGCACCCGCACTCCGCACCGCCGCAGTAACCGATACCACTTAACTTTCCACCACACACCTAAAGACTTATGTGGTAAACCCGCACCACCTGTAATAATAATTTGTGTGAACAATTTCGGATACCGCACATTGATTAGCGCTACCAACCGCGCCCCAAAGGAATGAGCAATCACAACACAGCGTGTCACATTGTATTGCCGAAGATATTTTTCCAAATCATCGACATAATCGTCCAAAGTATAAACTTCACACGGTGGACAAAGGAAACTGGGTGTCAAAACTTGACAGTCCGGCATTCTTGCTAAATATTGACTAATCGGCGCAAAACTATCCGCATTACCACCCCAACCGTGAAGCAACAAAAAAGTCCGCATAATGTAATATATGAATTGCACCACTTATTCGGTTTTTCTATTACATATACGGACTTTTTTATTTTACGCTTATTAAATCATCAATTAACTTTAATGAAACTTTGACCCAATGATTTAACACTTTGAGCGCCTGGAATAGCATAACCCAAACGAGTTTCTGCTAATGTTTCTTTGTTTCCTTTGTGGAAATCATCAGATTTAAGTTTCGCTAATTTTTTTGAATTTTCCGCTACCGCCATACCTTTTTTAAAACGCAAACGACCAAAAATCAAATTATCTGTAAATTCGATAACTTCTGCTGTGTTAATTTCGTCATATTCGTTATAACCTTTTGACTTAAACGCTCTCACAACTGAACCAGAAATTTCATTTTCAAATGAAGCTAAAAAATCTGCATTCACTGCCAAATCTGATTTTTTAAAATCTTCCGTTAAGCTTTTTTCAATTAATTCTTTGACAATACTACGAATGACTGATTTTTCTTCCAAACAAATTTTATTTTCATAATGTTTCATGTTTTTTTCTCCTTATTTATAAGACTCATAATTATGACAAAAAAGTGATTAATTTACTTATTTACTGATTTGGATATCATTACTTTTTAAACTTGCAAGATTAAATGAAGACACAAGTGTACGCAATTTACCTCTTGTATTTTGTGGAAAACCTGCGTCCATCATTAAATCAATAAGTTCTTCAAATTCTTTATCTTCTTTATAAGCTTTTTTTGCTTTTACCCTTGCTTTGTGTGATAAATTTTCGTAATTCATTTTTTTACTCCAAAAATTATTTTTCGTTTACCACTTCTTTTGGTTGTGCATTTTTATGTTGGTGATTTTTCTTCACAGCATCTTTGCGAAATGCATCCTTTGCTAAACAACGCAATTTTGGCTTGCTTGCAGTTTCAAACATTGCCTGAATTTTATCATCAGCCGCCATCAAATCTTCCATCATTTCTGCATCTAAATCAAATTTAGCCATAATTTTAATCTCCTTTTTATGCCTATATTATCCCATGCTAAACTACCCAAAGTCAATAGGGCTAACTACTTTTCTTCAACATTTTTTAGATTAATTACACACTTTTTTACATTGAGAGTTCTTCGGTAGAACCATTCCTCAATTTTTCTTGATGAAAGACTTCACACACATAATCTGCAGTTCGACCACTTGTTGCACTCAATATTGATTCGGATAATTCACCCGCCTCAGCCGCATAAATTAAGTTTTCAAATTCCCTTAATAAATTATTTTCTCTTTTATGACCCCTTGAAAAGCGATCACGCCTAAAAGCTCTTTTTTTATTTGCACGCGCAAAATGTTTGTTTTCTCTAATATCGTTTCCCATGTTTCAATTCTTCCTTTTGTTTTTTTGTTATACTTGCTTTTGGCGATAAAAAATTGCCAAACTGTATTTTTCACAAGATTTTCATTCTATCACAAGCAATTTTCGCCGTCAAACGCAACTTTAATGTTTTATAATAAATTCACCATTATAGAATGGTTGCAAAGCAAATGGGTCCACCGTTTCCCCCGCATGATATTTACGCATCGCTTCGTCTATATCTAATTTTTCGGTCAAAGCAATGACTGGAATCTTTTGTGCATAAGCAAACGCCTTTGCCACCGCTAACCCCACACGAATTCCTGTCCATGACCCCGGCCCCGTCACCACGGCCACCGCATCAAATTTGGGTATGTTCAATTCATGAATCAAACGGTTCACATTTTTATCATGCTGCCGTTGTTCGTCACAAGTCTTGGTTACCGTAATGACGCCATCGACCGCCAAAGCCACAACTAACTGCGTTTGTGTACTATCCAATAACAGTAAATTCACGCTCCCCGTCCTCCTTGACTTGAATGATAATTTTTATTGCCCCCGGAAAATGTAAATCATTCGGCCATTCAATAAAAACATAGTTACCGGGTACGCACAAATCCGCCAAACCAATCCCTTGCATCACGGCATCAATCGTTTGGTTTTCATTTTCCCACAAGCGATATAAGTCCGCATGAAAAATGTTTTCGGCATACTGATTAATAATGGTAAAAGTCGGACTGGCCGGCATTGCATCAGGACACAAAGCGCGCACTACATCACCCACAAAAGTCGTTTTGCCTGCACCCATGGCACCATGCAACAACACAACACCACCGTTACTTTGTTGTAGGCGGTGTGCCAGTTGTTGAGCCAAGGTTTGTGTCTCCTGACGATTCATGTTTTATTGTATCAGATTTTACCGGTGGTGCAAAGCGGCTAATTGCCGCCAAAGTAAAAACCAAACATGCTACTAATATATAATAGACTTGAAACTTGACCACATAACTGGTCAACAGTAAAATGATGCCGGCAAAAACTAACCCTTTCGTCCGTTCCCGTGAAAAAGCACGGCGCCACAAATCACGCAACACTCCCCGCCAATTCCGTCGCGGTTTTTTGGGAGCGTTCCGCCATGCTTGCCAGAATTTTCGCCCCGCCGTCAACTCATAAATGACATTAATCCCAACCGCCAAAAACAACGCCCAAAACAGCTGTCGCAGCAGCAAATATACCACGATAAAAATGAAAAAACCGCGTACAAAAATGTTAGTAATATAAGCTGTCCGACTCATCAAAATTTATTATTGACAATGCGTTCTGTAAATTGCATAATAACTCAATTTTTAATGCTATTTAGCAAAAAATTTAAACAAAAAGGTAGGGTTTTATGCAGTGGCAAAATTCACAGGAGAAAAAATTATCGAACTAAAAAACGTCGTAAAAATCTACGACAAGGAGAAGGCCGTAGATGACGTTTCCTTATCCATTAAAAAAGGAGATTTCGTAACCATTCTTGGTCCATCGGGTTGTGGTAAGACCACAATCTTGCGTATGTTGGCGGGCTTCGAACAACCAACCGCGGGGGAAATTTATTTGGAAGGCGAAGATGTAACATCTGTTCCTCCCCACAAACGCAATATCAACACAGTTTTCCAAAAATACGCATTGTTTCCACATTTAAATGTGTTTAACAATATCGCTTACGGTTTAAAATTGAAGACCGTTCCCGATGCAAACAGCAAAAAGGGCTATCGCTTACTGAGCCAACAAGAAATTGCCGACAAAGTTAATCGTGCCTTACGCATGGTGGACTTAGAAGCTTACGGACACCGTGATATTGACAGTCTTTCCGGTGGTCAACAACAACGCGTTGCAATTGCGCGTGCGATTGTTAACGAACCAAAAGTTTTACTTTTAGACGAACCATTATCCGCACTGGATTTGAAAATGCGTAAAGAAATGCAAATTGAATTACGCCGTTTGCACAAAGAATTGGGCATCACTTTCATTTTCGTTACTCACGACCAAGAAGAAGCGATGACCATGAGTGACACCATTGTTGTCATGCGTGACGGTCAAATCCAACAAGTAGGAACACCAAAGAAAATCTATGATGAACCACAAAATGCGTTTACCGCAGACTTCATTGGCGAAAGTAATATTATTTCGGGCAAAATGATTAAAGATAAGTTGGTCGAATTCTTTGGTCACCAATTCCCTTGTATGGATAAAGGGTTTGAACCAAACGAACCAGTTGATATTCTGATTCGTCCTGAAGATATTAAAATTAACCCACGCGAACCACAATTCGAAGGTACAGTTATGAATGTCGTTTTCAAAGGTACTTTCTACGATATCACTGTTGTTTTAGACAACTATGAATTATCCGTAAAAAATACGAAAGCTTTTGAAGTTGGCGAAAAAATTATGATGAGCATTGCACCCGACGGCATTCATGTTATGCCGAAAGATTGCATTACCAATGAATACAAAACCGAAATCACCGGCGAAAACACGATTTCTATTGGCGATACAGATTTCGAATTCGTACCAAACGCAGGCGAAACCTTTAATAAAGGCGACCGCGTAATTGCGACTATTGATTTTGATAAAATCGAATTAACCGACAACGAAGATGAAGGACAAATCAGCGGTAACATTACCGACATGATTTATAAGGGCAAATACTACCAAGTTAAAATTTGGTTAGATAATGATACGGCGTTAATCGTGGATACACCGTACGACTGGAACACCGATGACCGTGTGGGTCTAGTAATTAAAAAAGAAGACATTAAGGTGCGCCACGATGAAAAAAATTAATTTCAATTCACGCAGTCTTTTTGCCCTTCCTTATGTAATTTATATGTTTATTTTTGTGGTCGTTCCATTGTTTATGTTGTTCGGCTACGCTTTCTTTGGCGAAGGCAGTTTCTCTTTTGCTGAAGTTTCCGCGTTCTTCACCGACAGCAGCCAATGGGCCACGATCGGCCGCAGTTTGCGTATCGCTTTAACCGCTTCCTTGGTTTGTATCTTAATCGGTTATCCTTTGGCGTACACCATTTCCAAAATTCGTTCCAAAACCGCACAATACATGGTTTTAATGGCTTTGGTTGCTCCCATGTGGATTAACGGTTTGTTACGCACCATCGCTTTAAAAAACTTGGCTTCCTTGGTTGGTATTCCTGCCGGCGAAACCTTGTTAACCTTGGGTTTAATCATTGACTACTTACCTTTCATGTTAATGCCCATTTATTTGGTCATTACCGGTATTCCCCACTCTTATTTAGAAGTTAGTGCGGATTTGGGTGCTTCACCAATGACCACATTCTTCAAAGTTGTTTTACCTTTGTCCATGTCTGGTATCATTAGCGGTTTCTTAATGGTCTTCACTCCAGCTGTTTCTACTTACTATATGAGTGAATACTTGGGCAACCAAAGTACCTTCATGATTGGCGAACAATTAAACATCATGTTCACCAAAGATAATAAATCGGGAGCTGCTGTCATTGCCTTGGTTTTATTAGCTTTGGTCGGCTTGTCGGTCTTTATTGCAAACCGTCTGTCACGCATCGGCAACAACAAAAAAGAAGGAGGTCTTGTGTAAGCTATGGGAATGACATTGATTTTAGCCGTCATGGCAATTGTTTATTTACCAATTCTTTTACTCATCTACTTATCATTTAGTAACGGGTTAGAATTCTATGTTGAATTGTTTACAACATCAGAATATATGACCGCTATCGGTAATACTTTGTTAATTGCCGTGGTCGCTTCGTTGATTGCGACAATTATTGCTTCCATGGCAGCTACTGGAATTTTGTATTTAGGCAAACGCACCCGTGCTGTTACCATGGCGGTTAACCAATTGCCCGTTATTAACGCCGATATCGTTACTTCATTCGGTTTAGTACTTTTGTTCGTTGGCTTGGGCTTAGCCAACTTCGGTTTGTTAAAG
>JAFYKU010000007.1 GCA_017537405.1 Clostridia bacterium | reverse complement strand
CTAGCTGGAAATATCCGCTGATGACGGTGATTTTTCCCCTTGTATATGTTGCTTTTGTTTTTATCCATGCCGCTTGTTTTGGATTTAACAGTAGTCTCATGAACTTTGCTGGTACAGGACCACATATTTATCCTTACTTCTTTTTGAACATTGATAATTTGGGTGTAGGCGGTGTTGTGCTGTGGATTGTGATTTTGGCGGTCGCGTTCATGGCGTTGGGTTACTTGATGTACGGCGTCGACAAATTAATTTTGAAACGCCGCAATAAACGAACTCAAATCGCGGCCGAACCAAAATAACATAAAAAACTTTTGGTGAGAATTTTTTTCATCATGGAATAATACTTTATTCAAGTAGAACAAACTTAAGGGGCCAGTTCTTTATCTTTTTGCGGTTGTCGTTTTATTTTTGGTAATGGGTTGCATGGTGGTATTTACCATGGGAACTGTGTTTGTCTTTCCTGGTAATCCTATCGCCAAGGTTTGGGGAGTTTTGCAAAAAGTAATTAAGGGTGGAGACTCGATTACAAATATCGCTCAAATCTGTTTTAATGCGATCAAATGGTTGGCGTTGGCGGCAATTATTATTTCTGTTGGCTGTGATTGCGGCAACTGTTGTCGTGGTGATGTTATAAAAAAAAGAGTTTACTTTGGTGCGTGATGCATTTACTTTGGAGGCCGAAGAAAAAGACATTCCGTTCTTTACGGCTTTGGTTATCGCCTTGGATAATATGTGTGATAAAAAACAAAAACAAATTAATCGTATCTCATTTAAATTGTGGGGGGCCGCCAAGGGTGGTCCTTTTTGTTTGGACCAATTAAAATCAAATGTTAAACTAAACTATGGAAGTTATTGTTGGTCGAGTTTATAAACATTACAAAGGCGATTATTACTTAGTCGAAAATTTTGCAACGCATACCGAAAATGGCGAGCGTTTAGTTATTTATCGCGCTCTATATGGCGATGGACAGGTGTATGCGCGTCCATATACGATGTTTGTTGAACGCGTGAATCAAAATGGGCAAGAGTATCGCTTTCAATTACAAGACATTACGAGCGTAGTGGTACGCTAAAAGCGTTGGTTTTTTTTCTGCTGTCGTGCTATTCTTAAAACATGAGTGTGGTTTTAGAGTATCAGCATGTCAATAAAAGCTTTGGCGAAAAGCAAGTTTTGAAAGACATAAACTTACAAATTCAATCTAATAAGATTGTGGGGTTGTTGGGTAAAAACGGCAGCGGCAAATCCACTTTATTTAAATTGGCAAACGAATTGTTGACCGTGACCAGTGGAAAAATTTTAGTGGACGGCAAACCCTTAGGTGTTGCCAGCAAGCAAGTTATTTCTTATTTACCCGAACGCACATACTTTGACCCTGGCTTAAAGGTGAGTGATACCATAAAGCTTTTTGCAACTTTTTATGCGGACTTTGACCAAGCCAAAGCCGAAAGTTTATTGTTGGATTTACAATTAGACAAAAATATGCGTTTATCCAAAATGAGTAAAGGTATGAAGGAAAAAGTGCAACTTGTTTTGGTAATGAGTCGCAAAGCTAAGATTTACATCTTAGATGAACCTTTGGGTGGTGTCGACCCAGCCAGCCGTGATTACATATTAAACACGATTTTGAAGCACTTTGACAAAGATGCGACTTTGTTAATTTCGACTCATATGATTGCGGATATTGAAAAAATTTTAGACGAAGTTATTTTCATTGAAAACGGGGCAATTATTTTACATGAAGCAGCGGCGACCTTGCGCGAAAAAGAAAAAGCCACGATTGATGAAATCTTTAGGAGGAAATTTTATGTTCGGTAAGCTGTTAAAAAAAGACTTATCACGCAATATGCGTTGGTTGTGGATTTTATTTGTTGCGACATTGGGAATTGCTATTTTGGGGCGCGGTTGCAAAGAATTAGGCGCCAGCATTTTGCTGTTTAAAATTTTGGGTATTTTTTTTGATTCGGTTTTTTACGCATTGTTAGTAAATGTGGTTTTACAGCCCTTCCTGCGTAACTTTCTTAATTTTACTAAATCTTTGTATGGTGACGAATCTTACTTAACACACACTTTACCAGTTACCAAAAATCAAATCATCAATGCTAAATTTGTGACTGCTTTGATTGAAATGGCTTTGGGTTTCTCGGTTATGGTGGTTTCTATATTGATTATGTTTTGGACGCCAACCATGTTCGACAGCTTGGCACTGTTATTGTCTTTTGTAATTGTTGGTCAGTTTTCAATTGGCGGGCTGTTTGTCTTGTTTGTGACTTTGGTCGTGGTCGAGTTTGTTATGTTCTTATCAATTATTTTCTTTTCCATTGTGGTGGCTTACCGCGCGAAAGAAAAACGCGTTTTAAAAACTTTTTTGTTAACAGCTGGTATGGCATTTGCTTCTATTATTGTTTTATTTATTGTAATACTTATTGTCTTAACGCTTAATGGTGTGGCTTTAACCAGCGCGACCGTGACTTTGACCAGTACCGCTTTGTACAGTGTTTTGGTGACGGGCATTGTGGTTTATTTCGTAATTAGTGTTTTGTTTTATTGCTTGGCAAAAAAGATTTTCAATCGCGGCGTCAATGTTGACTAAAATTTTTGTTTGTAAAAAAACGGTTACGGCTTAAACTACCACAGAGGTGAACTAATGAAAAAAATTGCAGCAGCTTTAATTTGTTCTTTGGTGGTCATGTTTGTTTTAGTTGGATGTAGCATTAATTTAAACATTAATCAAAACAATAATACACCAAGCAACCCAAATACACCAAGTAACCCACAACCCGAACAACCAGCCGCAGTTAAAAATGTCATTATGATGATTGGGGACGGGTTCGGACCAAATCATTTAGCAAATGCGAAAAAGTATTTTGGCATTGACGAATTCGTTTACGAAGATGATTATATCTGTGATGTTACAACATATTCCAAAGATAGCAATGAGGAATGGGCTACCGACAGTGCGGCATCGGCCAGTGCCTTGGCAACAGGTAAGAAACACTATAACGGAGAAGTAAGTCGTCACCTAGGTGAAGACATTCAATCCATTATGGAAATTGCACAAGCACAAGGGAAAAAGACCGGGATTATGACTTCGGATACTTTGCACGGAGCAACACCAGGTGCTTACTCCGCGCATACCAACAGTCGTGAAAATAAAGCCGAAATTGTGGCGGACCAAATTCAAAGTGGTATTGACATCATGGTTGGTTCGGCAGCCGAAGAATATACGAATGCACAACAAGATTTTGTTGAAGCTGGGTATAATTATATTGATAATGTAGCAGCGTTTGATAGTTTAAATCCTAACCAAAAATATCTTGGTAATGTTCCGGCTTTGTATGCCAACAATCAAGGTTATATTAATTATCCAGCTTTGATTACTAAAGTTTTGAACTACCTTGACAATGAAGATGGTTTTTTCTTAATGATTGAAAATGGCTTAATTGATAGTTATAGCCATGGTAATAATTTTGTGAGCGCCATGGAAGAAGTTGTTTACTTTGAAGCAATGATTAAAGCTGTTTATACATTCTGTGAAGGGCGTGATGATACGGTTGTGATTATCACATCTGACCATGAAACTGGGAATTTGGCTTTAGCCGATGAGGAAGATATTAGCCAATGGGAAGCTTCAAGATTGAATGCTTTGTATGGTTGGGACCGTCATTCTAATATGAATGTCAAATTGTTTATCCGTTTTGCTTCATTGGAAGATGCAAAGATTTACAAAGATATGATTGATAATATTGATATTTTCACACTTTGCCAAAAATTGGTAGAGGACGAATCATTTGATTATACAGTTATCCAACAAGTTGCTTAAATATGATAATTCTTTCTTTCGCCAAAGTTTGTCAAAAAATGACAAACTTTTTGCGTTTTTTGTGCAGTGAATTATTGACATTTGGATAGGCGGAAATTAATATAGATAGATATGTCGAAAAAGAAATTGTCAAAGTTTAATTACACAGGATGTCTTAAAGCTGATTTCAATCTTATTGTTGATCATTTTGATAAGATTTTCCATATTTCACCGGAAGCTGTGACCAGTTTGTGTAACTTCTTAAAAGAACAAAATTTTGAAAATAATTTATCTTACAATTTTACCTATGGAAAACCGACTCTAAAAAATGCAACGCGTAATTGTGCCTTAATAGAGGATTTAAGAAAAGAATTAGATAAAATTAAAAAGAAACAAAATTACAGTGTTGAAAATTTACCTTTTAATTATAAAAATTTGCATTGGTTAGCTCATTATATTATACGGGTGGTTAAAAGTATTGAACCCAAAACGCGTTTAACTGTGGAGCGCATTAAACGGTTCTTACCAAATTCTCCCCAATATGCTCAAGCTGTTAATCAATTTGAGAAGCAACTAACGCAAGCATTGGTAAACTCAGGAATGGAAGAATTTCAAAACGCGGAAATTTTATTAAAACCCAGAAAGTATGGAGTCAATGAGTATGAAGAAATTTTCCGTAGTAAAATTATTTACGCCATGGATTTACTTGGAGCCGACATTCACACAGCAGAATTAACTTTGGAAGAAAATGCAGGATCGTGGCGCCGCCAAACAATGACACGGGCTTTTGATGAATATCTCTATCCAATATCTCAAGCACCAAGTGACCCTATGCTAAAACAACAGTGGCATCAGTTACATGATAAGCATTTAGCAGCATATTTACGCAGTAAAGAGGCAATTTATTACGACACTTATTTCAGTATTATTAATGAGGCGGGTACAGCAACGGATAATATGCGCATTGGTTGTTTGGGTTCGGCACATGCCAGTCAAGATTTAATTCGTTACAGCCAAGAACGCAATCGGTTATTAAAAGATAACAAATTAAGTTTAGAACATGTAAGTTTATTACACAATGTTGAAAAATAAATTATCAATACTAAAGGAAAAACATGGAAAATACATTTGAAAAATTAAGAAAATTTATACGCATTAAAAAAATTGAAAAATTAAGGTCTTTAAAAAAATTAAAAATAGAAAAAGAAGCGGCACCACAAACGATAAGGAAGGGTAATTTATATGCCATGCTTGATGCTGACCGTGATTTAATTAAAGAACCCAGCGACTTACACGAACTTATTCTTTTGTATCAATATTTGCCTGTAATTTTCCCCAGTGACAGTGTGATTTTGTGGAAAATAATTGACAATGAACGAGTACGAAATGCAACTTCAAATGAAGCAAAAGCTCCGGTTGTTAATTTTTTAGCGTATAGAATCACTTCAAACGAATGGCTAGTTAATTATATCCAAAAAGTTTTACAGACAAGAGTGCCGCAAGAAAACATTAAAACCAGTGTTATTAAAAGATTTGTCGAACAATCGGTTAATTTTGCTGCGGCGCGTGATGATTTTAAACAAAGGTATATTCGTGTAAATATTACAAAACAAATGAAATATGGCAAGGTTAAAAATCGATTACCATTAGATCACGGCTATTTTTATTTCGCTAAATATGATGATTGTGACAAAATTTTTCGTGAACACTTACGCTGTAGCATGATGATGCGTGGTTTAGACTATCAAAGTGTGCAACTAGGGATTGAAGCAAATGCAGACCTTTGGCGGGATCAAGTAATGAATCAAGCGTTCGAAAACAAATTTAATCAATATTTGGCCATGATTGGTGCAGAAAATTTGGGGAAACGCAAAATTGATAGTAAAATTTTTAAAACATTAAAAGCAGTTTATCAAAAGAATTGGAAAAAAATTCGTATGTATGATTACTATCAATTTCACCATGAATTTATTGACAAGTTAGGTTTAGCAACAAGCGATATGAAATTATCACCTAAAAAAATTGAGCGCATAAAACAGCAAAATGCAAATTTGCGTAACTTATTGGGATTTGTTGTGAGTCAAGCGGATTATGCAAAAGAAGTGAAAGCGCAAAAACAAGCACAAAGTGACTATGTAAAATAATGGTGTCTCTTGACCTTCAATGATTTCATCTATATACTAGTCTAGTATGAAGTTACATAAATTATCTCATCTTTTTGATAATAAAAATAAAAAAACTCAAGAATGGCAACAACTTGTTGAATGTTCAATTGCGCGTGTAGGGGAAGATCCAAAAGTTTTACAAGAATGTCAAAGAAAAGTACCGCAGCGCTGTATGGCGATAAAATTTATGTTTTCTGATCAGTCATTTATTAAAGACTTAGTTTTAAAGAATGAATTTTGCAAGCGCGAAGATTTACCGAATGATATTTATTCAGAATACTATCTACCGTTTCATTTGCGCGATTATGAATGGCAGGCAAAATATTTAATGGCTACGGCACCTAATATGAAGTTACAGGAAGGGCCTTGTCGTGCGCTTGTGCAAGCGCAACCATTTTTTATTCATGAAAGGTTTCGTTATGAACGCGACCTCGCTGGTGAGTTAATCTATTATATGATGCACCATCAAAAACCAAACGCACTAATCGATGGCCAAGACATTATTTATCATTATAAGGGATTAGTTGATTTTGATAAAATTTTTCGCCAACATGCAATTAAAGTTTTGCAAGGTTTAGGTCTTGATTATCACGAAAGTGAAGTCTTGGTAGAATTGCAAGCCGATAAGTGGCGCAATGAAGCCATGTCTTTGGCATTTGAAAACAAATTTTATGGGACATCAGATTTAAAAGGTTTATACAAAAGTAGAGATTGGCACCGATGGGAATGGTTCCGCAACGCGCATAAAAAAGTTTGGATTCAATATCGAGAGTATCAATACGGAAAAGCACATCATAAAATTTTAAATGAATTAGGTTTATTTACAGAAAACATGAAAAAGGATGAAAAACAAGTTGTAATGTTAAGAAAGCGCTTAAAGACTTTGAAAGAGATTTATGAGCGTATTGTTGCAAGTCAAAAACAGAAGCTTGTAGAAAGTCAAGAGCGCATAAGATAATAAAAAAATATAAAGTTTTTTTGATGGGTATATTGACTTTTATAAGTTCTACCACTTATAATTTTATTGATGGAAAATAAAAATTTAGACGATATTATTTACGAACAAAAATTAAAAAATATTAAAATTGAAGTGCGTAATATCATTAAAAAACATGCAAACGATGAAGCAATACAAAACTTATCTTTTAGTGACAAGCTTTCTTATTTAGAAAAAAAAGGACGAGCTGTGGAAACGGCATTAAGGACAAAGTACCTTATTCAAAGACAAATTGATAAAGATCATCGTTATATGTGTGGTTTCTTTTATGAAATTTTTCCAAGTCGAAAACAATTAGATGCAATTATTACTAGTGAACAATATCAACAAAAAAAACAACCAGACGATGTGTTTAAAATTGAACAAGTACCTGCACATTATCAAAATAATGAGTGGATGAAGACCTTTATTCCTCTTGCATTGGGTAATGCCCAATTTAATAAAAATAAAGATTATATTATTTCTTCACATGGATTACATTATTTTTTAAACGAAGCAACATCGTATCAGTCGGTAAAAGAAGGATTTGAAACTGAGTTGGTTGGCGCACAAATTAAATATATGATGAATTGCACAAAACCTAATATTTTCATGGATGAAATTTCAACATTATTCAAGATAAGGACAATGCCTAATTATGATTATTTATTCCGTGATGAAGTAAAACAAACGCTCCTGAAGTACGGTATCAAAGAATTTATTATTGAAAATGGTTTGGAAACATATGCAAGTGAGTGGCGTCAACAAACTATGATTAAAGCTTTTGAAAATGAATTTTATCCATTTTTAGAATTGGCTAAAGTTTGTCAAAAACATGATAAATGGTGGAATCGCTTGCTCAAATTTAAAGAAAAACACCAAGCGTTATGGTTGAAGCGCCGTGAATACGATTATTATAAGACTCATAAAAAACGAGTCGATTTAATGAAGTCGGCGACAGAGAATATGAAAATGGATTTTATTGACTTGAAAACTCTTGATTTGCAATTAGTTGCGGCAAATGCTATCTATAAATCATTTATGAAGAATCGTAAACGCAATTGTGTTTTACACATGTCCCCACTCAAAAATAAGCACACAGAAGTAAATAACGCTGAAAAAAATATGTAATAAACTACCCCCAATTCATGGGGGTAGTCTTGACTTTGTGAGTATGTTTTTTATATAATATTTTATGAAGCTTAGAGAAATTATTGAATCTTTTAAAGTAAGCGATGCAGAGTTAGAAGAGCAATGCAAGTTTTATGAGAAAAAAATTAACAGTAAAGAATATAAAGATTTACAAATTTTAGCACAATGTATGGATCAATATTTCCCGCTTGAGTCATTAGATGTGAACTTGATTAATGAAGATCATTTACACAAAAATCAATCGAGCAAAGTTTACACAAGTAAATATTTGCCGTTACACATAAACGATACAGCATGGCTCATGAAGTATGTTTATAAAATTGTGAAAAAGTATCAAGGCGAAGATTATGAGATCAATCCAAAAACTGTGAAGGATTTTGTTTGTAACAATACAGCTTTTCAACAAAAACGCAGTTGCTATGAGCAGCGTTTAACTGCTATGAAAATTATGTCAATGATGGAAAGTCCATTTTTAAATGTTTTTGTGAGAGGGGAAGGTAGTCCTTTCTTTAATAAAAATTTAATCAATTATGATTCATTGTTCCGTCAGGAAGTGATTAATACTTTAGTAAAAATGGGTTTTGATAAACATAATGTTGAATTGAGTTTAGAGAAACACGCAGATTTATGGCGCAAGCAAGCGATGATTATTTCTTTTGAAAACAAATATTATCCAATATCCGAAATTATTGCCACTAATGAACCATTTAATAAATGGTGGGCGCGTTTGGCTAAATTCAAACAAAAACATCAAGAAGTTTGGTTAAAGCGTCATGAATTTAATTACTACTTTGATCACAAAAATATTATCGATGAAGCAGGTTGTGCTACACCAAATATGAAAATGGACATTAAGCAAGTAACAATGGTTGATGTAAAATTAATGCGTATGGAGAATCAGTTAAAACGAATTTTAGCAAGCAAAGATAAGCTTCGCTTTGTTGACCGATTTAAAGGTATGAAAAAATCTTTGGAACAAAATCAAGATGATTCTCGTAGAATATAAGATATAGGGAGCAAATATGAGAACCAGACAAAGATTACATAAATTAAAACATTTTAATAATTGGGAATTTAATTGTGATGAATGTTGTTTAAAAAACGAACATGAATGTTTAGGCGATAAAGAGTTTTGTGCCATCAAATATGACCATACAGTAATTCGTGAACATCGTGTACATGGTAACAAATACAAGGGTTGCAATGACGACTTGCTTGATGAAATTGATTTCAGTCATGGCATTCCCAGCGAAACTCAAGCGGCCGAAAATGATAATTTTAACCGACCTATTGAACCTGCTGAACCTTGCGGTCAAGGTCGTTGTATGGAATGTCCACGCACTTTATGCTAAAAAACCACATAACCTGAAAAGTTTGTCATAATTTACTTGGCAAACTTTTTATATATATTTTATACTGGTGTAGTCTAAGGAGAGCCAACTTCATGCTTGATATCAATATTTTAAAAATTAGTGCCGATGAAATGGCCGCCAATAAAAAAGTTCAGCAAGAATTCGAACAAGTAGGTAACTTTAATCAAGATGAACATGTGAATACTTTTGATGGTTGTGAACCTGTTGACGAAACTTTTGATTACTATAAACGCGGCTTTGTTAATCGCATTAAACATTGGTTTTATACAAGCGCATTAAAAATTTATCAGCGCAATGTTAATCGCGATTTAACCAACTTGAAAATCGTGGGGCAAGAAAACTTACGCGGGTTAAAGGGTGGTTACATTGTGACCTGTAATCATATTAGCAAGGTGGATTCGTTTGCTGT
>JAFYKU010000046.1 GCA_017537405.1 Clostridia bacterium | reverse complement strand
TGGTTGATGCTGCCGTTTCATTACCAACGGCAAAAGTCAAAGTACCGAATTCGTTGGATTCAATTTGGGCATTGGTTACGATAACCGTTGGGGTTGTTGCCGCTTTGGTTGCTACTGCATGCCAACCGTTGGTAAATGGTTTACTGAAAACATGACTTGGATCTGGTGTGCCCCAATCGCTGAATGACAAGCCCGTAAATTCCAAGTTCTCAGCCGCTGCGGTATACGGGTTAACTTGCAATGACCCATAAACCACACCGTTGGATGCCGCAACAGTCGAGCTGGCCTCCCATTTCACCCATAAATAGTACGGTGTATCCTTCGCCGCGGTGACTTGAAGTGTACTTAAATCGTCTGTCCATTCTGTTGGTCTTGCACTAGTTGTTGCAGCGTCTGCAAGACCATAATAGATGGTTCCCAATTCAACGGCTTGCACAGGCTTAATGGCACCAGCCGCCAATTTATATGGACTGCCGCTGTAAGTAACTGTACCGGCTTTTATGTCTGATGTCGCGCCCGACATGGTTAACCCCGTTAAATCGACATCGTCAAAACCAGTAACGGTAAAGCTGTCACCCAAGAATGTAGATCCAGTTATTAAATTCATGTGTCGATCAACTCTGAACCAAAGATACCAGTCATCCGCTATGTTAACCGTGCGCGCTTTAATTGCCTCATTCAAAGCCTCTGCTGTGGTATATGGAGTGTATCCAGTACTTGGCGCTGTATCCGATTGCGTCAAAATATAACTTAATTTATTGTATGGCTCAGTTCCATCATCTGTCATAATAGTATTGTTAGTAGTAATACCATTATTTTGAGCATAACCAAGCACCTTTAAATCGACTGCCACATCTGAATATGGTGTACAGGACACACTGGATGAATTTGCACTTAATTTCAAGTTGGAATGCGTAAATCCCGAAACCGTAACAGATGCTGCAGAAATTTGCCTAATCTCGGTTGTATTATTAGCTAAATCTTTAAAGCTCGACTGGGTTGCGTATTGATATGCAGCAGTTCCAGTAACTGTATCTTTTAACGACCATTTAGCTTGTACTTTTATCTCACATGCGGCAATACCATTGGCATTCGCATATGCACTATCAATATATTCATTAACAAGAACTCTTGCACCATCTACATATGTTTTTGTTACTTTATAAGTAACTGTATAATGCGAAGTTAGTGCGGTGGATGTGGATGTTAAGGTTGGTGCTTTGGCAAATACACTAAAATTTTGAGCATTATAATCTCGCGCTGGTGTTAAATTCAGAGCAATTGACAAACTTGCTTTGCCAATGGTTGCGAAGACATCCGCATTGTTTGCGTCCTTAACTTTCGCCCAATCCGTACCGCTACAGTTTTCCGACTCGGTCAAGCGATACCATAAAAAGTATTTGATTTGTTCGGTTGCGGATGTCCAACCGTCTTGGGCTTGCAACGCCGACAAATCCGTGGTAACTGTGTCGGATATTGGCTCCGCCGCCGACGATAATGTGGAATATCCGTATTCAATGGATTGATCCACAGATGTACCGTCATAGATGTGTCCAGCACCAGTAAACAGTGTTTGTTTTCCCCCTGTATAAAACAAACCTGTCTTTGC
>JAFYKU010000045.1 GCA_017537405.1 Clostridia bacterium | reverse complement strand
CTCCGATGGTCAAGCGGCTAAGACGACATCCTCTCACGGTGTAATCACGGGTTCGATTCCCGTTCGGAGTACCACATTCTAACAAAGTCGAATGATAAGTTATAGTTAACACTTTTTGAACCTTTTTATTAAGGTAATGACGATAAGATTGAAATCACACTTAATAAACCCATGCCTACCAGAAACAATGGACAAAGAACCAATTTTCCTTTTAATAAACAATTAACCTTTTGTTGGAATAAATGGCAAAATTTCTTTGTCTCCATTTAAGCTGTGCATAATAAAAATATTTTTGTTCATATTTACCCCTATAAATTAATTTGTTTTGCTTTTTCTAAACTAAGTTTATAAAAATCTTCAATAGTCATATTTAGGTAATCGTATCTATAACAACTTTCAAGTGTTATAGGTCCAGTATAATTTGCTTTTTTAAGATTGTTTGACAATTCTTTCCAATCGATTGTTCCTTCAAAAGGTAATAAGTGTAAATCATCAGACTTATCATTGTCGTGTAGATGAACTGCAAAAATTTTATTCTTGAACATATCCCAACTAAACTTATCATTAAAATGGCAATGACAATGTCCTGCATCATAGCAAATTCCTGCATTAGAATTTTTGATATGTTTAAATACATATTCTAAATAACCATAAATTTTAGTGTTTTCAAAAGCTACTTTAATATTAAGTTGTTCAGCATAATCAACAATTCTTTGTAATCTTTCAACACCAATTAAATTTGGCTCTGGAGCAATTGATTTTGATGTTAAATGCATTACTACCATATCAAGATTGTTTGATTTGCAAACATCTAAATCATTTAGATAATTCTTAACTAAATTTTCACCATCTTCGCCTTCAAGCCAAATATTGTTTATACCTTTATATCCAAGATGGACAAATGGAATCTCTAATCCCAACTTTCTACAAAGATTTAATTGTTCTTGTTGTGAGAAATCCCAGTCTTTGTTATACCATTGAAGAAATACACCATCAAAGCCAGCATTTTTTATAGCATATATTGTTTCTTGTGGTGTAACATTTTTATTGTCATTTTGAACACATTGAATGTATTTTATCATCGCATTTCCCCTAATAGTTAATATTATTACATAAACTTTCTATATTTGTATTATATATTTTAAAATATTTTGAAATTTTGTCAAAGGGGCTGATTTTTCTTTTGAATAAGTTTATGATTAAAGCTGTTATATATGCTAGATATTCATATCACTTGGCGGAGACATAGTCCAAAACTACGAACTCCTATTACGGTTAAGCAAATCATATTTTCTAGACTAATACTAAATTCACTTAGCCTATTTTTAGGCTAGCATAGTTTTACAATCAGTTCAACCATAAATAGCTGTTAACTTTGACAATTTTTATTTCGACTTTATTATAGATTGGTGTACCACCTGACATTGTTAAAAAAACAATCTTAGTAAGTGTAAGTAAACATAGACACGAAAATAAGTTAGGCATTCCTTGATTTGGTTATTTATTTAAATTATTAGCGATATTTTCTTTTTATAAATTTTATCATTTTTGTCTTACTACAAACAATCTCCGACAATTTTCCCACTTGTCCAAGCCCATTGCAAATTATAGCCGCCACAAACACCATCTACATTTACGACTTCACCAATAAAATATAAGTTTTGAATTTGCTTGTGTTGAAGATTATCATCTAAATTTTTTAAATCAACCCCACCTGTATGCACTTGATTATTATCAGAATAACCAACAAAGTCAACTACATAGTCCTTAATTAAATTAACTATTCTATTAACATCTTGTTGTGTGCAATCCTTTGCATATTTTTTATCTAAAGCCAACTTTTCTAAAATATTCTTCGCTAAACTTTTATGTAAAAAACCTTCCAGCACATCTACTAATGTATAATAAGAATTATTATTCATGCTAATGCATAGCATATTCAATAAATCATCTTCCTGAATATTTGCAAGCAAATCGATTTTTATTTTCCCAGAATTAATATTACTTCTTGCTAAATAAGCCGACAAATTGAAAATAACTATACCACTAATACCATCTTCTTTAAATAAAATTTCGCCATTTTCATCAAAATTACCGTACTTTACGCGAACATTGCTAACTCTGACACCTGCCAAACCTTTGTTCTTTGTGGTCTTTAATCCCACCAAACTTGGCTTAAAATTTATATAATCAATCTTTAATTGATTTAAATATTGCATACCACTATTTCCGCCAGTCGCAATCACCAGCTTCTTACAAGTAAAAACTTCATCTTTCGTATTTACCGAAAAACCACAATTTACCTTAGCCACAGATAATGGTATCGAATTTACAATTATTCTTAGTTGTTTTTTTAAACTAAGCGCCTTTAACAATAAATCTAATACAGTATTCGCACTGTTTGAAAGCGGATACCGACGCCCTTCATTGTCGGCATATGTATGAATGCCTAAATTTTCAAAATATTTTAATGTCTGTATTGTGTTAAATTTTTTAAAATATTGACTAACCAAAGGGGTGTTATAATGCGCAGCATCAATCACATTATTTGTGATGTTACATTTCCCATTTCCTGTTGCTAAAATTTTTTTACCGATACGGTCACTTGCTTCAATTAATAAAGTTTTCTTTGATGAATTCAAAGCGCATATAATTCCACTAGAACCTGCACCAATAATGATTACTTCATACTTTTCCATAACGACTCCCTTAAATCATAAATTTTACCAGCCCCAGTAATTTTTTCATATTTTTCCGCACTACACAACTCAAAATAGCAATGTTTAATTTTTATTCGTCTGATTCCATAACGATTATTTTTTTCATCTTGGTAAATCAATTTCGAATGATAATGACATTTTGCACAATCAGAGTTGTATATTTCACGAATCGGACAATGACACAAAGTCATTAATGCTGGATAACCACTTACTAACGCACTTCCACAATTAAACACTTTATCTTTTTCAAGCGACCAAATGATATTCGCACAACCTAAATTCAATAACACTTGTGCAGTATATTGATTGTATACATTTAACCCAATCCCTGCAATAATTGTGTATTGCTTAATCCACCGCAAATGCGCATAGTTATTAGCAATAAGTCCAATCTTCTGTTGCTGTAAGATTTTATCAATAACTTCTATTTCTGTTTCTGTGGATACAATGGGTAAATTAAGATAGATATCGTCCTTATTGATACCACTCTCAATTAAATTCACTACCAAATGATTAATGTATTCCGCACTGTATTCAGCAGGCGAAATTATAATTCCAAAACCTTCTAAGTTAACATTCCTTAAATCACTATCATTGGATATTAGATAAAAATTCTTTTTTGTTGCATTTATTTCAGGTCTACTAATTTGCCCCACTTCAACCACGGCAAGCATGGTTGAATTATATTTTTGTAAAATGACTTTTTCTAATTCAATTATAGCCTTACGCCTTAACTCGTTTAATTCCGACACAGGCATAAAGACATTATCTAACACGCATTCCAAATGATTTAATTGAAATTTTGTACCATTTAATTTACTTAATTGTTTGCGAACTTGTTCCTGCGTTATACACGCTGTCCGCGCTTTTGCTAACAGCTTATCACTAATCACAGATACCGAAACATCTCCATAATTAGCAACTAATTCTGCTGGCCGCCCTTCACGCGCAACAAAATAAAAATCAATTGTCAAATATTTAACAAAATCTTGAAGAATTCGTTCTTTGGCTTCACTCTTCAATAAAAAAACTTCATAACCTGCCGGAACATTTTGTGTCGAAAAAATTTCCACAAAACCATTGCTTAAAACATTAACATTCCCGACGCCAATACTTAACTGATTTTTTCCTTGCACTAATCGTATTGCATCGTTTTGTCCGATTGTTTCACTTAGTTGTAAAGTTATTTTGTAAATATTTTTGAATTTTGTAGCTGCTACAACTTGTCCAATCTTCTTCCCCTTGTGATTACTGTTTCGAGAATTAATAATATTAAAATTATGTTTTAAGTAAGCATCTTCGTTAAATTCTCCTCGTGAAAACAACTCACTAATTTTAGATTTTTCTTTGGAAATATTAAGTGCATCAAAACTATCCAAGGCTTGACGATAACTTCGCGTAACTTGCGCAACATAACTGGCACGCTTTAATCTACCTTCAAGTTTAAAACAATCTACCCCAGCAGCCAACAATTCTTGTAAATGTTTCATTAAACATAAATCCTTAGCTGACAAATAATAACCTTCCGCCAACAACTTAGAATCATCATAAATTTTGTAAGGCAGCCGACATAATTGTAGACATTTACCCCTGTTACCACTGTTACCATTTTTTAAAGAACTCAAATAACAATTTCCCGAAAAAGCCACACATAAAGCACCTTGTGCAAAATATTCAATTTCTAAATTTGTATTATCTTTAATTAGTTTAATGTCATCTAATTTTGTTTCCCGTGCCAAAACAACTCGTTTAAAGCCCAACTGTTCTAAAAATTTTGCACCACTTAAATTATGAATTCCCATTTGCGTACTTGCATGCAGAACAATATTTTGGAAATTATCCAACAGCAACTTTGCCATTCCTAAATCCTGTATAATATAAGCATCAACATGCGCACGCACACACGCACGAATAGTTTCCAAGAAAGCATTAACTTCATCATCCTGAATCAGAATATTGACTGTAACATAAACTTTCACATTGTAAATGTGCGCAAAATCGACAATTTGCTTAATGTTATCTATCGTAAAATTATCGGCTTTTATGCGCGCATTAAAATTCTGTAAACCTAAATAAATAGCATCGGCACCATTGTAAACCGCTGCATAAAAACTTTTCAAATCTCCTACTGGTGCTAATAATTCCATGTTCATATCATTATTTGTTTAAACACTTAACATGTCAAGGGTTTTTGATTTTAACATATAACAAAATATTGTTTTGGCATTGCTAAATTATTTTTTTTAGTTACTCTGTTCTTGTTGATTTTGATTTGTACCTTTCAATTTTATAAATTTTCGAGTAAATTGCGTTTTCTTTTTTAAAGTTTCTTTATAATTGCTTAATTTACCTGTAGTCTGTTGCAATGGCATTATATTTTGTTTTTCCATATTTTCTAGTTTTCTTTGAACTTCAATTGCCTTTTCTTTTTCAATTAGAATTTCTTGAACTGCTGCTAAAATAGCGTTTACATCATAACCAGCAATCGTTAATTTCCCCAAATATTCATTCAGTGAATTTTGCAGAAACAATTCCATAATTAAACATTTACATAAATCATCATCACCAAAATATTTATGTGGCATTTTATTTAATATTGAAAACATATGAAAATCTCGATAGTTTTTGTTATCTTTATCAAGATACATAATATCTGGATTTAACAGACTATAAATTTTGGAATGAGTTTCACCTTTTTCATAGTTTATTATTTTAAGAAAAGATTTTTCGCCTGCATTTAATAAATCAATTAAATTTTTTTGCAAATCGTTATTTTTATGACTTGGAAATAATTATTTTCTTTAAAAACCGGTTGAAAGTTACTTTTCATTCCTAACCGTGTTACATACATAGTATACAAATAATTTGAAACATCTTGCATTGCTGAAACTTGTAATAATTGTTTTTTTTCTTCCCTAGTTATCGGCTTACCGTTTTTTTCTTGAATTTCTTGAATTCGTTTTTCACTTATTTCAAATTTATTTAAGCGATTATTTAACATTTGTTGATAATTTAACTGTAAATATTTTGTTTCTTTATTCATTGTTCCAATTATCTCGACTAAATGTTCAATTAACTTAACTTCACCTAATTTTTCAACCCCGTCTGAGTTTTCAAGATGTCGTAAATTTTCAACATATTTATTTGATAATTTATCATGACATATATATTCAAAAGTATGTTCATACTCTTTACGCAAATTTCCGTTTTCAGGCACATTAGGTATTTGATTTACAGCAGCGCTTATATAAGCAATCAACATGCCACCACTGATTGTAGATATAAAACCAAATTCAGACTTATTAAAAAATTTTTCTTCTTCGTATTTTTCCATTTGTCAATTTTATCACTTTTTTAAAATATTTTTAATTACTTTGTTATTTCTTGTGTGTCTTTTACCTTAGTAAGTATTTGTATTCCTTTATTAATAAACTTAGTTTTCTTTTTATTTATATCAATTTTATTCATCTCATTATCATTTTTTCGAACAGAATGTTCGAAAATTACTTCTTGCGCACGGTTAATTATTTCGTTGACATTATATCCATTTTTTTCTAAATCATTAATAAATAAATTCATTTGACGCTCAGAAACTAATTCTAATCCTAAACACATTACTGTATAATAATCACCGACGCTAGCAGGAATATTGTCTGTTACCAAAATAGTACGAGTCATAAATTCAAGATTGTCAAAACAAATTTGAACTTTCTTGCCCACAACTTCATCGGCAACAGGCGATTGTTCTAAATTTGAAAACAACGGATCAATTGTTAAAACATTCTTCTCAAGTATCTTATTTATAATTTTCGAATCCTTTCTAAAATCTTTTTCTTTATTTTTAATTACTTGCAAATAATGGTTGTTAGAATCAGTTATACTATTATTAACCCCTCTTTGAATAACCGAGCGTGCTTCCATAAACTGATAAACTTCATATTTGTCTGCAATTTTTTCTAAAATAATAAGCTCATTTCCTTTAATATCTAACCCATTATTTTTTTGTAATTCTTTAATACGATTATCAGACAACCCAATGCTTCTCGCTTCTTCAATGTCTGCATTTAAAGAATCCATTAAAATATTAATTAAATTTTCGCTATTACTAATCATGTCAGATAAAAGACGCCTTGTGGTTATTTCTGCATTAATTTTCGAGTAACCATCTTTTAAGATTTCATTTTGCGCTTCTTCAATTTTAAAATAAGTTGAAATATAATCATCACTTAAT
>JAFYKU010000044.1 GCA_017537405.1 Clostridia bacterium | reverse complement strand
GAATTGACCTATCAGATGGTGGATACAGTGAAAGGTGACACTTTGGTGGCGGTACAATTAGAGACGGGGCGTTCACACCAAATTCGCGTACAAATGAAACATATTGGACATCCGATTGTGGGCGATGCTCGTTATGGTGGCAGCCGAAAAGGTGTGAAAGATATTGCTTTGTGGGCTTATCAATTAGAATTCAATCACCCAACGACTCATGACCACATGAAATTTATTGTGAATCCGCCAGAAGATGGTGCTTGGGCGAATTTTGATTTTAGGAGAAAGCGTTAAGTGAAAATTTTTGCGTTGTCCGATTTCCACTTGTCTTTTGCTGTGGATAAGCCGATGAATATCTTTGGTGAAAACTGGCAAGATTATGAGTCGGAAATTCAAAAAAACTGGAATGCGGTTGTTGGTCCTGATGATGTGGGAATCATAGCGGGCGATATTTCATGGGCGATGCGCATGGAAGAAACGCAAGCGGACTTTGATTTTATCCGCAAGTTAAATGGGATCAAAGTTATCATTCGCGGAAATCATGATTACTGGTGGAAGAGTATTTCAAAAATTCGTGCTTTTGTGGGAGATAACATTAAAGTATTGCAAAATGACAGTGTAACGATTGGAGATACGATTTTTGTTGGTACACGCGGGTGGCAGACGCCGGAACGCAATCGCGTTCAATCTGAAGAAGATAAAAAGATATACGACCGCGAAGTGATGCGCTTTGAAATGTCTTTGCAAAGTGCGGGAGAAAAGGGTGACAAAAAATTAGTTGCGATTTTACATTATCCACCATTTAATTGTTTGCGTGACGATTCGCCGTTTACCAAGCTCTGTGAAAAGTATCATGTTGATGCGGTTATCTATGGTCATTTGCATGGTAAGGGCGGGCGTGGTGATGTAGTCTATACCAAGAACGGCATTAAGTATTATTTGACCAGTACCGACCTTTTACATCATCAACCATTGGAAATATCTTTTAGTAAGTAAAGTGTGGTATGACCACACTTTTTTGTTGTTGTGTGCATAAATAGCCGTATGTTAATTGAATTTACCAAGATGCAGGGCGTGGGGAATGATTATATTTATATTGATGCACGCAAGTTACAAATTAAGCGACCGGAACAGTTGGCGCGCAAATTGAGCGACCGACACTTTGGAATTGGTAGTGACGGTTTGGTGCTGTTGTTGCCGGCGAAAGATGCTGATGTCACAATGGCAATGTATAATGCCGATGGCAGTGAGGGCATGATGTGTGGTAATGCTGTGCGCTGTGTAGCGGAATGGTTGTATGAACATGGTGAAGTGAAAGATAAAACTGTTCGGATTGCGACCAAAAGTGGCACCAAGGTTGTGCGTAGGTTAAGTGACCACTATTACAGTGTGAATTTGGGTACCGCAACTGTTGGAAGTACTAACTTAGAAGATATTCATATTTTGACGACAGTAAGTATTGGTAATCCGCATGTAGTTTGGTTTCCTAAATTTGAAATTAAAAATTACAACATACAGCGGATTGGGCAACGCATTGAAAAGAGTAAAATTTTCCCGAATGGGACTAATGTTGAGTTTGTGCGCGTGATAGACGAGAACTTATTAGAGATGCGAGTTTGGGAACGCGGTTCGGGGGAAACTTTGGGTTGTGGTACAGGAGCTTGTGCGGCGGCGGTAGCCAGTGTTGCGCGTGGTTTTTGTAATCGCGAAGAGTTAATCCGTGTCAAATTACCCGGAGGCGAATTAGTTGTGGATTGCTCGGGTGAGCAAGTGCGTTTATTGGGTCCTGCGGTGACTGTGTATCAGGGAACAATTGAAATAGGAGATAATAATGAGAATTAATCCGCATTATTTAACTTTACCAAAAAATTATTTGTTTAGTACGGTAGCAGCCAAAACGCGTGAATTTCAAATTAAGTATCCGGAAAAATCAATAATTAAATTAAGTATCGGCGATGTATCGCGTCCGTTACCCAAAGTGGTAGTGGCGGCTTTACGCAAGGCGAGTACCGAAATGGGACAAGTAAAAAGTTTTCGCGGCTATGGTCCCGAAATTGGGTACCCGTGGTTGCGTCAAGCCATTGCTAATTTTTACACTAATTTGGGTGTGCATTTGGCTGATGATGAAATTATCATCAGTGATGGCGCAAAAAGTGATTCAAGTAATCTATTGGATATTTTTGACCGCGATGCGACTGTAGCGATGTGTGATCCAGTGTATCCAGTTTATTTGGATACAAATTTAATGCTGGGGCGCCAACCGCAATTTCTTCATGCCACAGCGGAAAATAATTTTTTGCCCTTACCTGATGATAGTATTAAAGCTGATATTATTTATTTGTGTAATCCGGCAAATCCGACAGGTGTTTGTTATAATCGTGAACAATTACAGCAGTGGGTGGATTTTGCACGGCGACAGAATGCAGTAATTTTATATGACGCGGCGTATGCTTGTTTTATTGATGACAATAGTTTGCCGGTAAGTATCTATGAAATTAAAGGCGCGCAAGAATGTGCAATTGAAATTTGTTCTTTATCTAAAATGGCGGGATTTACCGGTTTACGATGTGGGTATACGATTGTGCCCAAAAAACTTCGTACAAAAGAAGGTGTTAGTTTAAATTATTTATGGCAGCGGCGACAAGCGACAAAATTTAATGGTGTGAGTTATGTCGTACAACGAGCGGCGGAAGCAGTATTTACGCAAGAAGGTTTAAGTTGTATTCAAGCTAATATCGCTTATTATCGGCGTAATTTGCGATTAATTGGCGCGACTTTGCAAAAGTTGGGGTGGCAGTTTTTTGGTGGAGTGCATGCTCCATACCTTTGGGTGCGTTGTCCACAGAATATGACATCATGGCAATGTTTTGATTATCTCTTGCAGGAATGTGGAATTGTTTGCACTCCTGGTGTGGGATTCGGGCAAAACGGTGAAAATTATATACGCTTAACTGGCTTTAATTCTTATACGCAGACGCGTGCAGCTTGTCGGCGCTTATTGCGGTTGCAAAAGTGTTAGGCAGCTTGCCTAAGTTAATGTTTTTTGCTATAATAAAAGGAGTAAGTTCCCTTAGTTCAATGGATAGAACGGAAGCCTCCTAAGCTTCAGATGTGGTTTCGACTACCGCAGGGAACACCAATAAAATATTGATTTGTAGATTGACTGGATATTGGTTACAATGAAATAGGAACATGGTTGGAAGAATTCATTCGATCGAAACTTTTGGTGCGGTAGACGGGCCGGGGATTCGCTTTGTTGTTTTTTTGCAAGGATGCCCAATGCGTTGTTTATATTGTCATAATCCGGATACTTGGCAAGTTGATGCTGGTCATCCGATGACAGTAAAAGAATTATTAAGTGAAATTAAAAAATATAAACATTATTTTACTGAAAGTGGTGGTGTGACGGTAACCGGTGGTGAACCGTTATTGCAAATTGATTTTGTAATTGAACTTTTTAAAGTTTTGAAAAAGAATAAAATTCATACTTGTTTGGATACTTCGGGGGTGTTATTTAGCAATGAAGCCCGTGTCTTAAAAAAGTATGATGAATTAATGCGTTATACGGATTTGGTGTTATTAGATATTAAACAGATAGATGCGAATAAGCATAAAGCTTTAACCGGTCACGATAATAAAAATGTTTTAGATTTTGCTAAATATCTTGATGATAAGAAAATTCCAGTTTGGATACGCTTTGTATTGGTGCCGACTGTGACCGATGATTTAGTCGATATTCAAAAATTAAAGGATTTTTTAGATACATTAAAGAATGTTGTTAAAGTTGAAGTTTTGCCTTATCATACAATGGGTGAAAAAAAATATAAAGATTTGCAACTTAAATATTATTTGCAAGGGATACAGCCCCCTAATGATGAATTAGTCACAAAGGTTAATCAACTACTAAAAGGAGAAAACTAAGAACATGAGAGAACAATGGAATGGATTTAAAGAAGGAAAATGGACAGAAGAAATTGATGTTCGCGATTTCATTATGCAGAACTACACTTTATACACCGGCGATGATGCCTTTTTAACAAAGCCAACTACGGCGACGCGTAAGTTGTGTAAAATGGTGGAAGAACTTAATACTAAGGAACGCGAAAACGGAGGTGTGCTTGATGCCGATACTAAAGTGATTTCGACTTTGACCAGTCATGAAGCCGGTTATTTGGACAAAAAGTTAGAAAAGATTGTGGGTTTGCAAACCGATAAACCATTCAAAAGAGCGCTACATGTTTTTGGTGGTATTCGTTGTTCAGAAAGTGCATTAACCAGTTATGGTTATGAATTAGATAAAGAAGTGAAAGATGTTTTCACAAAATATCGAAAGACGCACAATCAAGGTGTCTTTGATGTTTATACGGAAGAAATGCGCAAGGCTCGCCATGTTGGTATTATTACGGGGCTGCCCGATGCTTATGGGCGTGGACGCATTATTGGCGATTATCGTCGTGTTGCTTTGTATGGTGTGGATCGCTTGATTGCCGAAAAACAAAAATTTTTAAAAACGGCAACTGTTGATTTTAGTGCCGATGCAATTCGTAAACGCGAAGAAATAGCAGACCAAATCAAAGCTTTAAATGAGTTAAAATTAATGGCGCAAAGTTATGGTTTTGATATTAGTCAACCTGCTAAAAACGCACAAGAAGCCGTACAATTTTTATACTTTGGTTATTTAGGTGCCGTCAAAGACCAAAATGGTGCAGCGATGAGTTTGGGGCGCAACACAGCGTTCTTGGATATCTATATTGAACGCGATTTAAAAAATGGAATCTTAAACGAACAAGCAGCGCAAGAATTGGTTGACCATTTTGTCATGAAATTGCGTTTGGTTAAATTCATGCGAACACCAGAATATAACAAATTATTTAGTGGGGATCCAACTTGGGTAACCGAAGCGATTGGTGGTGTTTCATTAGATGGAAAACCTTTAGTAACAAAGACGGCTTTCCGTATGTTACATACATTGGATAATTTAGGGCATGCACCCGAACCAAATTTAACTATTTTGTGGTCAGAAAAATTGCCACAAAATTTTAAAAATTACTGTGCTAAAATGAGTATTAAAACTTGTGCGATCCAATACGAAAATGATGATTTAATGCGTCCGTATATGGGTGATGACTATGCGATTGCTTGTTGTGTAAGTTGTATGCGTGTAGGCAAGGATATGCAATTCTTTGGGGCGCGTGCAAATTTGGCGAAGTGTTTACTTTATGCGATTAATGGCGGAAAAGACGAAAAGACCAAAGAACAAGTTTCCCCAGTGATGACACCAATTAAGAGTGACTACTTGAACTTCAAAGAAGTTATGAAACAATATGACAAAATGATGGATTGGTTGGTTGAGCTTTATGTGAATACTTTGAACTGTATTCATTATATGCATGATAAATATTGTTACGAAGCTTTGGAAATGGCGTTGCATGATAATGATGTTCATCGCTTCTTTGCCACTGGAATTGCTGGCTTGTCCTGTGCTGTTGATAGTTTATCCGCGATTAAATATGCACGCGTCAAAGTTATTCGTGATGAAGATGGAGATGCAGTGGAATATGAAGTGGAAGGCGATTATCCGAAGTATGGTAACAATGACAAGCGTGTGGACGACATTGCAGTTGATTTGGTTGACCGTTTTATGCAAAAAGTGCGTAAACACAAAACTTACCGTGATGCAGAGCCCACCACAAGCATCTTAACCATTACTTCAAATGTCGTTTATGGAAAGAAGACCGGAGCGACGCCTGATGGGCGTAAAGCTGGTGAACCGTTGGCTCCTGGTGCTAATCCAATGGCAGGTCGCGATACCAGCGGAGCTTTGGCTTCTTTGGAAAGTGTCGCAAAGATTAACTATAAAAACGCGCGTGACGGAATTTCGAATACATTCTCGATTGTGCCTGCTTCGTTAGGTAAGGATTTAGATACACAAATTGCTAACTTATGTCGTTTATTAGATGGTTACATGAAAAGTAAAGGGCATCATTTAAATGTCAATGTATTTAATCGAGAAACTTTAATTGATGCCCAAAATCATCCAGAAAAATATCCAAGTTTGACTATTCGCGTTTCGGGCTATGCAGTAAATTTTGTTAAATTAACGAAAGAACAACAAGATGATGTGATTGCGCGTACTATTCATGAACGCATATAATTAAACGGTGAATTCAAAGATGCGATACGAAATGAAAATCAAACTTTGACAAAATTAAAAGTGGCGAAAAAATTATTATGTAGTAGTGATAAATTTTTATGTTGTCATATTTTTTTGTCGAATTACAAAAATTTGTTTGGTGATTTTTGTAGTAATGTGTTAGTCTGTCTTAAGACTGAAGGGGGATTACAAGCATGAACTTTTTTAAAACAAGTGATTTGTTAGGAAGGAGTGGCCCGTTTAATAATTGCGTTGATTATTTAGTTTGGTATTTAGTGTTATCAGCTTTTACAGTTGGTTTGGTTTGGCTTTTGCGTTGGAAGAAAAATCCAAAGTTAACTAAAATTGCTTTGATTGTGATTTGTGGAATTGCAGTTTTTGCGGATGTGGTAAAAATCAATGTTAGTGTTTCAACAGGTGAATTTGTTTGGAGTGGTAGTTTACCTTTGTATATCTGTAGCATCTTTATGTACGCTATGCCATTTGCAATTTGGGGGAAAGGAAAAATCCGCGAAATGGCTTGTACATTCGTTTGCACCATTGGTTTGTTTGGTGCGTTCATGAATTATATCATTCCCAGTGTTACCATTAATCATTCGTTGTTTTCTTTCTGGGGTTTGCATACTACTATTTACCATTCGATGTTATTGTTGGGAGCGGTTGTTATTTTAATGACCGGATATCACAAAGTACGCTTCCGTGATTACGGTTGGGCGTTCTTAGGCTTTGTGGTTTTAACCTTTGGAGTTGTAATTATTGACTTTATTATTCCTGCTGATTATATGTATTTCCGCACCGGTGAAGGTACTTCCTTGGGTATCGTTATGAGTATTGCGAGTGCCACAAAACTTTTCTGGCCAGTCTTAATGTATTTAGGTTATGCGATTACACAAATTGTAATGACAGCATTAATTGTTGGTGTTGATGCATTAGTTGGTTTGATTAGGAAAGTAATTATGAAAAACAAAGCACAAAAAGAAAATCAAAATCAGAATTAATCTAACTCAATAACAAAATGAAAGAAGCTTTTACAAAATTTTTTAGGTACATACCGCGTTCGACATCAATTCAATTGTACGGGTTGTCGCATATTTTATACATTTTAATATCAATTTCAGCGGTTGTGCTGTTGTGTTGTTTAATGCACAAGAGAAGCGAAAAAGCTAAAGATAGAGCTGTAAAAATTTTGGCATTTTTAACTATTTTTGTGTATGTTTTTGATTTTTTTGTGCAACCATTTTGGGCAGGTGAAATTTGTGTAGGAAAATTGCCGTTTCATATTTGTACGGCAACTGGTGTTTTAATTCCGTTTGTTGTTTTTAGTAAAAAGTTTAAATTTTTGGAAAGGGTAATTACTGTTTGGGCTGTGTTGGCTCCATTGGCTTTTATCTTTGCGCCGATGAATTACATTAACCGAGCAGTAGAACCGTACAGTTATCCGATTATTCAAACTTTCTTATTCCATGCATTAGAGTTTGCTTGGGGTGTGTTTATGTTGACTTCTGGAAAAGTAAAATTACCCTGGCAAACAATTTGGCAACCGATTATTGGTTTATTCCCGATGGCTTTATGGGCGACTTTGGGACAAAATATGTATTATGGCGAATCAATGGGTGAAAACTTTTTATTTTTGCGTACTGATGTTTCTGGAATTGTTCCTCATTGGGTATTCATTATTGCACTATTTTTGGCGGCATGTATCGCCATTTCAATTACATATACTATTTATTTTGTCATTCAAAAAATGAAGAAAACAAAAGTTTGATAATTACAAAATATTATTATAGATTATATTAATGGAAACTGTGACGAAAGAAACTGTTAAGTTCTTATTGATTGGTGAAGAACGCATATGTCAACAAGTGGCGTATGTTATGTCTTTTGATAATTTTGAGATAAAAGAATTTACTTGGTTGTCTGAGAGAAATGTTCAAGAAGTTCGAGATTATAACATCTATGTTTGTGATTTTAAGCGTAAATGGCGCAGACAAGTCAAGAAATTAGCTTTAAACAATGTTAAATATTTAGACGATATCTGTCGCAAGATTGATAGGCAATGCTTATGCGACCGTCGTCAATCTAGAAAAGATTTTTTTAAAAAGTTTAAACATATGTCTCCTATGAAGCATTATAAATTGTGGGGATATGATTGGCTGAAATCAATTTATTACAAAATCAAAGGAACTAAAACAATGCGTGCCGCGAAAAGATTTAAATATGATTGCATTAACAATGTAAAATATTTGAGTTATTTAAAACCTTCACAATTATTTTTATATGTTTTGTATGCACCGCTTAATGAGCATGTTAATTGTTCGTATTTAGAGAGTAACATTTTCTTGGCAATTAGTGGCGATGTTCGTGGCTGTTGTAGTACTACTGTTCCTTTTGGAAATATACTATTTGATGGCACGCTTGATCAAATTTGTCGAAGCACTTACGCGCGTATCATTAAACTATCCTCTCTTAATCATTCGTATTGTTTGTGTGATTTTAATAAATGGTGTTTATGTTATAGTTCAGAAAAAGTAAAGGAAAGAGCAAATTTGCCAGTTTTAAAAACTCACAGTGACGGTATTAATTGTATTAATGCTGAAATTGATAGTTCTTGTAATTTATGTTGCAAATCTTGTCGCAATAAAAAATATGTTATGGATGATGTATCTCGTTTAAAAGCGGACATTGTTGTAGATAAGTTATTGTCGTCTGGATATTTAGACCAAACAAAAAACTTAATCTTAAGTGGCCGTGGTGAAGTATTTTACAGTCCTTATTATCGTCGTTTGTTAGAAACTGATTTGAAACGAAAAAACATACATATATTATCGAATGGGATTTTGTTCAACGAAACCAATTGGAATTGGTTAAAAAATAAATACGAAACGATTGATGTGCAAATTTCGGTTGATGCAGCAACAAAAGAAACTTACCAATATTTACGCGGTGGTAATTTTGATGTCTTATTAAAAAATTTGCATATGCTGGCAGTTTTACATCGCCAAGGACGGATACGAAACTTTAAGTTGAATTTTGTTGTACAACGCGATAATTTCCGTGAAATGGTTGAATTTGTTAAATTGGGGCGTTCTTTAAATGTAGACTGTATTGAATTTCAACGCATGTGTAACTTTGGAAATTTGTCGAAGAAAAAATTATTAGAGCATTGTTTAATTATTAATGATGAATATTTAGATAAGGAATTATGGCAAGTTTTACAGGATCCAATTTTCCGAGATCCGATTGTTGATTTGCGCGGTTTTGAGCGTTATATACAAGCGTCGAATAAACGCTATATGGATGATAAAGATTAATTTTTTGTGCATACTAGTTTTATGCATAAATTATTGTTGTCTTCGGTTTGCTGGGTCATGGCTTTGACAACCACATTTATAGGCGGTAGTTCAGATATTGTAAATTGGGGATTAAGTCATCATGGGAATGAGACTACGCCAACGGTTAGTGCGTTAGGCGCAAAATTGTTGCAGGAATATGATGGATTGTATGTTGGTGATACGAATCAACGACAGGTATACTTAACTTTTGATTTAGGGTACGAAGCGGGGTATACTGCGGAAGTTTTAGACATTTTAAAAGAGTACCAAATTAAAGGACTATTTTTCTTGTGTGGTAATTATTTACGACAAAATGACTTGATTGTTCGTATGCAGAATGAAGGACACCAATTGGGAAATCATACCAACAAGCATCGTGATTTACCATCCTTGAATGAAGACGGAATTCGCCTTGATATTACGGGGTTACAGTTGCCGACGACGGCAAAATTTTTCCGACCACCGCAAGGTCGCTTTGATGCAAAAACGCTGCGCGTGGCCAAAGAAGCGGGTTTGCGCGCGGTCTTATGGAGTTTAGCAATTGAAGATTGGCAAAAGTCCCCCAAATTAAATGTCGAGAAGTGCACAAAAAAAATCCTGGATCGAGTACATCCAGGAGCCATTATGCTATTTCATATTACCAATCCAGGAACTCCAGAAATGTTACGCGCATTAATTCCCGCATTACAAGCAAAAGGGTATTCATTTGGTGAGTTAAACTAAATGTAGGTTGGGGTATTAATATTCATATCGTTTGTAATTACAACCTTTGCATAAGCTAACCGGCGCAACAATGAACACTCGTGTCGAATGTCATGACGGTCAATAATAAAAATTTCTACAGCACCCCAAACAAACACCCAAGTGGCGACTTCAAAAATTTTGATTACAAAAAAGTTCCCGATATATAGTTCAGAAAAAAAATATAGAAGCATTGCGACTAAACCTAATACAGATAAGGCTAATGTTAATCGAGTGTTATAACGCAATTTGCGTTTGGCAACATCGTATTCGTCATGGAAATGGCGATGAATACGGCGTGTAATATCGGAGAGTCGTAAATTATTATCTTCTGTGTGGATATTAATGACAAAATTTTCTTTTGCGGGTAAGGGTAAAGCATGTTCTGCTTTTTCTATAAGGTATTCACTTAAGTCTGGATTGATATTGTCATCATCGTATGTGTATTCTGATAATAAATCTTCTGACTTCTTTATTTTCACATGTAAATATAATTTATCAGTGAGTAAATGGTCTTGCATAGTTTATTATCTTATATCAAGAGAATATTGTCAAACGCTTGACTTTATTTTTGATTAGATATAAAATAAGTTATTCGTATGGAAGTTTAGCTCAGTTGGGAGAGCAACTGCCTTACAAGCAGTAGGTCATAGGTTCGAGCCCTATAACTTCCACCAATAGAAAAAAGACGAACGCAGTGAGTGTTCGTCTTTTTATTTTAAAAAAGAACCTGGGATTAGGCGCGAGTATTGAGTACTTTTTCTATTATTGAAGTTGTGTGATAACTAAATGTGCTGATACGGGGCTTGTGCCGCCTGCTGATGGCGTGATTGTCAGTGCTGCAGCGTTGCCCGCTGGATTTCTAACAGTTAGAATTGAATTTACTACTGTGGTAGTAACAATACTCATTCCGATGATATCAGATGTGCCGGTTGCACGACCGACAACGGTGTATTCTAGATCAGCGCCATTCAAAGTTAAAAGCAACTGTCCAGCTTCGGTAACTCCAACATTGAACAAGATTTGATAAGAACCAATTTGTGCAAGATTGAATGAACTTGCGCTGGTTCGAGTGATGCTTGTTCCACTTGTCGGGCCATCTTTCGGGAAACTAACATCTGTTCCCGGGGCAACAGTTGCGGCATTATCGTCGGGCATTAAGGCATAAAAGTCAGCAAATCCTAAAACTCCACCTGGTGCACCTGCGGGTCCAGTCGCTCCAGTTGCACCGGTTAATCCTTGTGGACCTTGCGGACCTTGGGGACCGGTTGCACCAGTCAAACCTTGTAAACCGCGTGGCCCAGGGTTGCCTTGTGGGCCCTGTGGCCCTTGTGCTCCTTGTGGACCGCGGGGGCCGGGTACGCCTTGTGGGCCTTGGGGACCCATTGGACCGCGTATGATGACAGGGTTATTTGAATTCTGAGTACAACATTCATTGTCACAGCAATTTCGTTTTTCTAAACAGCAATCACAGTCGCAATTGCAATCGTTATTGAAAAATCTTTTGTTCATGAAAACCTCCTTTTCACATTTCATCATATGCAAAGCGCGGAAAAAAGGTTGAAAGGGCTAAAAGATAGACAGTGATTGATTGTTTTTCTTGTGTTGGAGTGTTTAGAGCTGGATTTAAAATTATTGTGTTTTTATTGTTTATTTATGATAAAATTATTTTTAAGTAATATGGAAAAAGTAAATGGTGTTTTATTGAGTGTACAGGATGAAGACCTCTATCTTCTTAAAAAAAATCCAACTGAATTTTGGAAAGATGTAACGAGTATTGGTGAAGAAGCTTTTGCAGGTCGTGATACTTTAATGACGATAGAAATTCCAGATGGTGTAACGAGTATCGGTAGAAAGGCGTTTGCAGACTGCCTGGATTTAACTAATGTAAAAATCCCAGATAGTGTAACGAGTATTGGTGAAGAAGCTTTTGATTATTGTGAATCTTTGAAAACTATAAAAATTCCGAATGGTGTAACAACTATCGAAAAAGATACATTTTTTGTCTGTAGATCATTAAATGATATAAGAATCCCAAATAGTGTAAAGAATTTTGGTGAAGGAGCTTTTAGTTTTTGTAAATCCTTGACGAATATAAAAATTCCAAATGGCCAAACTTGTATTGGTGATTATACATTTAATGGTTGTGAATCTTTGACAAATATAAAAATTCCAAATAGTGTAACAAGTATTGGTGAATGCGCGTTTGGTTATTGTAGATCCCTTACAAATATAGAAATTCCAAATAGTGTAACGAGTATTGGGAACGAAGCTTTTATTGAAGTTCAAAAATTGAATGTTCAAAATAAAAGTATATGCGGTGATTTACTTCATTCAAAGATATTTGAAATGATTAAAAATAATCCAAGGGTTAATCTTAAACAACTGCATGCAATATATGACCTTGCCCAAGAACAAGGTATAGAAAGTAATAATGTCCGTGAATTGGTTGCGATGTCGGTAAACCTTGGGATGTTAGAACCAAAAACAACGGTGATTGAGACGGGGAAAGATAAAGCAGGAAAACCGATTATGTCGCCGGTGAACAATATTGTTTACACATTTATGCAAGGGATCATCAAAAGCAACCAAATAAATTTAAATGAATTACATATGCATT
>JAFYKU010000043.1 GCA_017537405.1 Clostridia bacterium | reverse complement strand
TCTGCATTGATGGAATATAAGCTTCCATATTTTGTGTTGCGTACATCAATTCAGAGACGCTTATATTGGCCAGAACTAACGCACGATTAACCGCCACACTATCTAAGTTTTCAGCAGCCACTGCCAATCCACCTTCAATGGTTTCCAGCTTTGCCGCCGGATATAATTTGTGAATCACTTTGGTGGCTTCCGTAACTTGCTCCGTGAAAATTTGTAAGTTTTGTTGGCATTGTTCAGCCAATGCGGCGGCGGTAATTTCTTCCACCAAACGGCCGTTATTAATAATGCCGTAACGCGTGGTAATCTTGGCAAGTTCGTCCAATAAGTGACTGGATACTAAAATAGTAACATTTTTTTCATGATTCAAACGCAATAACAAATCACGAATTTCTTTAATACCTTCTGGGTCTAATCCGTTAATTGGTTCGTCTAAAACTAATAACTCTGGGTTACCTAACATTGCAATCGCAATGCCTAGGCGTTGCTTCATGCCCAAAGAAAATTTACCAACCTTCTTTTTCCCGACATGCCCCAAACCGACGAAGTCCAACAACGCGTGCAAATCTTGACCGTCATTCACTAACAAAGCAAACCGTTTCAAATTCTCATAAGCCGTACATTGTGTATAAAAAGCTGGTGCTTCAATCAACGCGCCAATGCGGCGGCGTCCTTGACTTAAAGCCGAACTACCGAATAGTTGAATATCACCACTGGTCGCATGAGACATGCCCAATAATAATTTCATCAGCGTGGTTTTGCCCGCACCATTCTTGCCAATGAAACCATAAATATCACCACGCGCCACATGCATAGATACTGTATCTAACACGGTTTTCTTACCATAACATTTGGTCAAGTTTTGGGTTTCAATAACAAAGATATTTTGACCTTGTTCATTCATAAAAACATTATTTACAATATCATAACAGATGTAAAATGTTTTTTTGTTTAATTTAGTAATTTTATGTTAATCTTAACATATAACATTTTTCGACAACAAGGTTTTGGCAATACCTTTCGTGGTAATGCGTTTACGGAAAATATAGACCAAAGTAAAACTAAATTATTTAACGGCAACAACTTCAGTTAAAAAATTTGGCTTTTTTGATTGATTTTGTTTAGTTCTTTCATAATCAGTAAACAATCTTTCCTTATACGATTTAACACTGTTTATTTTAAATTTATGTTGCATTAAAATATCTTCAAGCTGTTTTTCGGATAAAAATTGTCTTTCTCTCACAACTTCTTTTTTCCATTGTTCATAATATGTTGTCATATTAGTTACTTCATCATAAGAAATTATAAACTCAGGCTTTGTTAGTTCCCATTCTTTATTATTCCTTGCCACAATAAATAGAATTCCGTTTGACTTTAAAACTCTATATATTTCATTCAAAGCATCATTTAATTGTTGTTTGTCCAAATAATGCAATACTAATCTTGCATAAACATAATCAAATGTATTGTCTGAATATGGCATTGGTTTTGACACATCTTCAATCTTTGCTTCTATTTGAGCAAATTCTTTATAGTTAGACATTTTTTCAATTGAGAACTTTAACCCCTTTTCGTCAATTGTCGTTGCAACTATTTTTGCTTCCGGGCAAGTTTTTGCCATATTAATTTCAGCTGAACCACCGGTACTAATTCCAATAGATAAGATATTTTTCATCGTTGATTTTAGTTGCTTAAGCCCTCGTTTCTCACTCTTTGAAGGTTTAAAAGCTTTTTCTCTCATATAAAATATCTCCTTATATTATCATTAATATGATAACATATCGTTTATTATATAGTGGTGCCCAGGATCGGACTTGAACCGATATGGAGTTTCCCCCGAGGGATTTTAAGTCCCTTGCGTCTGCCGATTTCGCCACCTGGGCATACGCATATTATAGCACCTATGATTAATATTGACAAGATAATTTGTGCATAATATTTACAGCGGGAAATTTATTTGTTATAAACAGTAAACATGATTTATTTGCCGAAAACCCTAAAATATGGAATAATCAAAGTATGAATCAAAGTGAAAATTTTGTAACTTTAGACCGTTATTTCCGCGCCGCAAATTACCTTTCGGCCGCACAGCTTTATTTATGTGATAATCCATTATTGGAACGCCCTTTAATCCGTTCCGACATTAAGAATCGCATCTTGGGTCATTGGGGTACCATTGTTGGACAAAATTTTATTTACGCTCATTTAAGTCGCGCAATTAAACAACATCATCAAGATATGGTCTTATTATCTGGTCCAGGTCACGGTGGCAACTTTTTTATTGCGAACGCTTATTTAGAAGGGACCTACTCCGAAGTCTACCCCGAATACACCCGCGATAAAGCAGGCTTGAAAAAATTGTTCCGCGAATTTTCTTTCCCGGGCGGAGTGTCCTCACATGTGGCTCCCCAAATCCCAGGCAGCATGCACGAAGGTGGCGAATTGGGTTATTCTTTAGCACATGGCTTTGGCGCAGTCCTAGACCACCCCGAATTAGTCGCCGCTGTCATTGTGGGTGACGGCGAAGCTGAAACAGGTCCGTTATCGGCAAGCTGGTGGGGTTATAAATTTTTAAACCCGCAAAAAGATGGTTATGTTTTGCCGATTGTTCATTTGAACGGATACAAAATTGCCAATCCAACAATCTTAGCGCGGATTACACCAGCCGAACGACAACAATTTTTTGCTGGCATGGGATACGAAGCGATTGAAATTACTGTCGGTTATAATCCAGCCAATATCTTGCAAGACCATCAAGCTATGGCAAATGCCATTGATTATTGTTTACATTGTTTCCGTACCAAGAATGGCAAACATCCAGTAATTATTTTGAACTCACCAAAAGGTTGGACGGGTCCCGCTACTGTGGACGGGAAAACCGTTACTGGCACATTTAATGCTCACCAAGTTCCAATTGATATGTCACAGCCACACCACTTACAACTAGTTAACGATTGGCTGCAATCCTACCGCCCAGCCGAATTGTTTAATCCAGACGGCAGCTTACAAGCCGACATCGCGGACTTCTGTCCAGTTGGCGACCACCGTTTATCCGCTAACCCTTTAACACATGGTGGTAAAAAATACACACCGCTAAAATTACCGAGCCTAAAACAATTCTTTGTGCCGACCACCGATTTAGTCCAAGATATGAACATCTTATCTAATTATGTGGCAGCCATTATGCAAGCTAACCCGACAACATTCCGTTTCTTTACACCAGACGAAGCAAAGTCCAATCGTTTGTACGCACCATTTAAAATCACCAACCGTGTCTGGCAAGCAGCACGGTACCCGTTCGACGATGGGTTAAGTGATGAAGGTCGCATCATCGATGGCATCTTATCCGAACATGTTTGTGAAGGGATGTTGGAAGCCTACACCTTAACTGGTCGTCATGGTTTCTTTGCAACATACGAAGCTTTCGGCCGCGTAATTGACAGCATGTTAAGTCAACATTCGAAATGGTTAAAACAAATCCGCAAGATGCGATGGCGTACCACCCTGCCTTGTTTAAATATCATCGCAACCAGTCACACTTGGCAACAAGACCACAACGGGTACAGCCACCAAGACACTGGCTTAGCCAGCCATTTATTAGACAAAGACCCGAACACCGTGCGTTGTTACTTCCCTGCTGATGCAAATACTTTGTTGGCGGTTTTCCAACGCTGCATGCAAGACACAAACAAAATTAATTTGATTACAGCATCCAAACACCCCAGCCGTCAATGGCGTACGGGCGCACAAGCTTTGTCCGATGTACAAGCTGGCATCAGCATTTGGCACGATGTAAGCAACCCCGATGTCGTACTTGCATGTATGGGCGATACGCCGACCGTGGAATGTATGGCGGCTTTAAAAATTTTGCAAGCTCAAGCACCGCAATTAAAAGTACGCTTAGTCAATGTCATTGACGCCGGCATCTTGGGTGGTCGCGAAGATAGCTTGGATGACAAAACCTATGCACAGTACTTTACCAACGACAAGCCAGTCGTGTTTGTTTCACACACATACCGCAATTTAATTTTGGCTTTAACCGCACACCGCTCGAACAATCACAGTTATACGGTAAAAGGTTATCGCGAATGCGGAGCCATTACGACCGGCTTTGATATGCGCGTCTTGAATGGTATCGACCGTTTTCACATTGTGCAAGACATTATTACAGCGACAACACCAAACGCGGCTTTATTTGATGAAATGGACAACCAACTGGAACACCACCGCGCCTACATTTTACAACACGGCATGGACCCGGATTGGGTGACGAATTTTTAACTAATAAAAACCGTGCGACACGGTTTTTTTATTATGCTACTTTTTTCTTTTTGCGAATCAATTCGACTGTAAAGGTAATCACTAGATGCAAGGCGATAAAAATTGGAGCGATGAACCAAATAGTTAAAGGTGTATTATCTAACACTGGATTAATCATGTGATAGGCATCGCCATAACCCATGACTGTAATGAAAAATGCACCAGCCGCCAAGTAGCAAATGAATCCCCAGAATGGGCAATACCATTTACGGTACGAGATGCGGATATAACCAAACACAAATAAAGCAATCGCAACAACCGCGGACAAAGTATGATGCAACAAACCGGATATTGTCGGTAAATACATAAAGGATGAATTTTGGCTAATGAAATCCGGATAGATGGTCACAATGACACCACCACACAAACCGGCTAACCACGCGAAATGTAAGACCGAATTATCTTTCTTGCCGCACAAACCAGCCAACGCCAAAACAAAGCTATTTAATCCACACAAGCTATCCGGCAACAACCAATTCCATTCGGGTGGGTTGGTTTTAAACACAACGGAGATACGGTTTACCAACACCGCAACCAATAACAATGCGGACAAACTTTTAACCACGATTATTTTGGCTTTTTCACTTTTGGCATACTTTTTACCCAACCATAAACCAACAACAGTAAGAACTAACATCACCGCGATGTATGTTAAATGTTGCCAACCATATCTTTGTGGAGCCATGACCACCCCCCCCTGCTTTAGTTGTCTTAAAATTACACATAATCCTATAAAATGTCAAACCAACAAAAAAAGAGTATCATATCGATACTCATTTTTTTATCAATATTTTTTAATTAATTGATGCGGTCTGGAATGGTTAAGCCCATTAAGCTGACCACGGTTAAAATAATCGCATTGCCGGTTGCATTAAAGAATACTAAGATTGCATCAACCAATTTGATAAATGTAAAGCCGTGAAAAACTTCGCCAAAGACACTCCATGGGAATTTAATACAAACCCCCACCAAAACAATAATTGCAGCAACCAAGACAATCGCGGAAATAAATCGACGGATAAACCCCATTTTTATACCCTCCTTTATTTTTTATTTATTATAGCAAAAGAAAAGGGGTAAGTCTATCCCCTTTTGAAAATTTTTGCCATAATTTTTTTTATTATTTATTATCGTTACCTGGAAATTCAACAAAGTTTTCTGGATTAACAGCTTTTCCGTTCTGGTACATTGTTAAGCGCACATGTGGCATTTCAAAGACTTCGTAGTTTGCCGATGTGCCAACCGTACCAATACGGTCACCGCTTTTGACTTCATCACCAACTTTTACATCGACCGAATCTAAACTACTGTACACACTTTCAATACCATCTTTGTGTTGAATGCGAATGAGTTTTCCCGTGCTGGCATCACCACTTTCAATGACAGATGTTACCTTACCATCGTAACAAGCGACAACATTTGTGCCAACTGCAGCGCCTAGAGTATAGCCTAAATCGTATTCATACCATTTGGTTGTTGTGTTGTATTGTACCATATCGAAGTCTGCCGCTTTTAAGACAGTTGCCGCTGCCATATCAACCGGCATAACCCAAGACACAGTTACTCCGGTATCAGGTACAGTAGGACCACCGACCAAATTACTGTCATTATTTGGCGAACCCGGTTTAACGAAACTTAACGCAATAAAAGTTGTCGTAATCCCCAACATTAGTACAACTAATAAGGTACTGATAGTGATTGCGTTGCGGCGTGTTTTTTCCATTTGTGTTGCTGTACGAAAATCCATTTCTTTACCCCCTTGCCTAAATTGTAGACAAATGAGGATTTTTTTATACAACGCACAAAAATATATTTTACCGTTCAATAAAAGTCGCACAATCGGCCTGATTTTTGATTTCGTCATCAATAACCGAAATGCCATTGGCCCCACAACGACAATCACGATTGTACAAACAAGTAGCCGCAGTACAACGCAATGGTACATTGTTCGGCATGGTCGGTGCTAATTCGGACGCAAGTTCTAAATCCGTCTTTTCTTCGTCTTTTTGATAGGTTTCACAGATAGCACCACGACACACCCAAACTTCGCGAGCATGACAAGTACCCGCATGATTAAATTTACAGTTTATTTTACGACAGCGAATATTCATTATGCATTTATTATGATTTATTATAAAATAAAATATGCAAATATATTTATTAAAAGATTTAAAGGGACACGGAAAAGCAGGAGAAGTTGTTAACCTGAATGATGGTTACGCAAAAAACTTTGTCATTAAAAACAAAATTGGTAAACCAGTCGACAACGCAACACTCAGTGACATGAAGGCCAAAGCCGACAGCGAGGCTTACAAAACGCAAACCGAGATTGCGGCAATCAAGGCGCAAATTACGACATTGAAACAAACTCCGATTACATTGTATGGAAAAGTTGGTGCGAACCAAAAATTATTTGGCAGCATTACTTCCACCGAAATTGCCAACGCTTTAGCTGAAAAAGGGATTAAGCTGGATAAGCGTTTAATCGTCATGAACGAACCAATTAAAACAGTTGGTACATACAATGTAAACATCAAGTATAATCATCAATTGTCGGGTACGATAGTTGTGCATGTGGAGGACATCAATGCCAAATAACAGTGTTTTCGTTTTGATACTTTCGTTGGAACAATACCAAAACACCAACCTGCTAACACAAAAAATTTGTGGACGCACAATGCCAGAATGGATTCAAAATGCTACCGCAAAATTCCAAAGTAAAACTATAGTTGTCTCCCCCGAAGATGATATTTTGACTTTGTTTAAATCACATATCACAAACGCAGCGTTCACCGTTATTACTTATGTGGACATGCCTTTGTTGACAGCTAAGGACATCTCAGATGCAGTCGACTTCTGTTACCGTAAAAATGTACCCGCAGTTAAGTTGCCACGCGGCTGGGTTTTTAATACTCAATTAGTGGCGGAAAGCGAAAGCTTCCCCATTACCGAATACCGCGGAGCTAAGGCCGACAATTACCAAGTGGCTTTTAACAATGTTCAATTATCCAAGCTACGCAATGCAATGCAAGAGCGTATTAACCAAGAACATTTAAAACACGGTGTTATCATTATTGACCCAGCACATACTTATGTTGACGCCGATGTCGAATTACACAGAGATGTCACTTTAGAACCCAATGTGCATTTGTGCGGGAAAACGATTATTCACAGCGGAACCACGATTTTAGATGGCTGCCGCATTACCGACTGCGTGATTGGTCAAAACAGCCAAATTGGTCCAAACGCACACTTGCGTCCAAATTGCAGCATCGGCAATAACTGCCGAATTGGTAATTATGTAGAAGTAAAACGCTCACGCATCGGTGATGGCTCTAAGGTCGCACACATGACCTATGTCGGCGATAGCACAATCGGCAAAGATTGTAATATTGGTTGCGGCGTTATTTTCTGTAATTACAACGGCAAAACCAAAAGTAATTGTATTGTCGGAGATAAAACCTTTATCGGCAGCAATTCTTGCTTAGTGGCTCCGTTGGAAGTCGGCGCCCGCGCTTACATCGCCGCAGGTTCTGTGATTACGGAACAATTGCCAGCGAATGCTTTGGGCATTGCACGCGCACGCCAAGCTATTAAAGAGCATTATGTAACAGAGTAATTTTTCTTAAACGATTAACTAAACCGCTTTTGGTGATGTTCAAAATTTCGGCCAATTCTTCGTAGGTGGCATCTGGATTTTGTACACGCGCCAAGGCGGTTTGTTGTAATTTGGGACTTAAACTTTCAAAAGAACCATCGACGCGCATTTGCTCAATCATGGAAATTTGCGCACTGGCAGCTTTAACTTGTTTAGCAATATTGCCCGCGTCACAGTTTGCCGCACGGTTTGCATGATTGCGGATAATACCCATGATAATC
>JAFYKU010000042.1 GCA_017537405.1 Clostridia bacterium | reverse complement strand
CTTTGCTATACTATTTGAATGGACGCCAATTTACCGCAGAACCAACCTTCCTCTAATTCGCAAGGGCCGCGTTTTGTCCACTTGCATGTGCACACCGAGTATAGTTTATTGGACGGTGCGGCGCGTATTTCAAAGTTAGTTAAAATTGCGAAGGAACAAGGTGCGGGGGCTTGTGCAATTACCGACCATGGTAATATGTATGGAGCATATAAGTTTTACCAAGCATGTAAAGCCAAAGATGTGAATATTAAACCTATTATAGGTTGCGAAATTTATATTGTTGATGACATGAACGCGCGGGAACCCGGAGAACATCGGGGGCATATGGTTTTGTTATGTAAAGACAATCAAGGGTATGCAAACTTATGTAAAATTAATACGGCGGCTTGGACGAAAGGTTTTTATTATAAGCCGCGTATTGACTATGACTTTTTGGCAAAGCATTGTGATGGTTTGATTTGCTTGTCGGCTTGTTTAGCGGGGCACATTCCACATTATTTAATGTTGGATCAATATGACGAAGCTAGAAAATATGCAGCGCGCTTACAAGATATGTTTGGCGAAGATTTCTATTTAGAAGTGCAGGACCATGGAATTGCGGTACAAAAGAAAGTTAATCGTGGAATTGTCAAGTTAGCGGAAGATTTAAAGATTGAATTAGTAGCAACTAACGATATTCACTATTTGTATCATGATGATGCGGAAATGCAGGATGCATTGATTTGTATTGCGACACAAAGTAAGGTGAAAGATACAGATCGTATGCGGTTTGATACGGACCAATTTTATTATAAATCTGGTGCCGAAATGGCGGCAATTTTCCCGGACTTACCCAAGGCTATTAGTAACACGGTTGTGATTGCGGATAAATGTAATTGCGACCCATTTGCGCGTGCGGATTTGATTCCAGCCTTTACTTCGCCAACAGGTGAAGATAATTTAGTTTATTTTAAACGCAAAGCAGAAGAAGGATTAAAACGCTTATATGGCGAAATTACGCCCGAAATTCAAGAGCGTTATGAAAAAGAATTGCATGTTGTGTCCAGTCAAGGTTTCATTGACTACTATTTGATTGTTGCGGACTTTATGCGTTTTGCGCGTGAGAATGATATTCCGATTGGGCCTGGTCGTGGTTCGGGTGCTGGTTCGATTTTGGCGTATGCGCTGGGTATTACTAAACTTAATCCATTAAAGTATAATTTACTGTTTGAGCGTTTCTTGAATTTGGAAAGGCGTAGTATGCCGGACTTTGACTTGGATTTCTGTTGCAAACGCCGTGGCGAAGTTATTGAATATGTGATTGATAAATATCATCGCGATAATGTTTGCCAAATTGTGACTTTTGGTACGATGGCAGCCAAAGCCGCGATTAAAGATATTGCGCGTGTGTTTGATTTGCCATATGCCGAAGTGGCGAAAATTACTAAGCCGATTGAAATCAATCAACGCCACAAGCCCCCTTTCTTGGAATACATTTTTGGTTTAAAAGATTTGTCGCAGATTACAGACCCAGATAAATTAGCCAAAGAAAAAGCTAAATTTGATGATTTGTATAAGCCAGAATTAGCCGCGATGTATCGTGAAGATGCGATGGTGAAAAAAATTATCGACATGGCCATTAAGGTTGAAGGTTTCCCGCGCAATTGTAGTGTGCACGCGGCGGGTGTCGTGATTTGTAAACGCATTGTGGGCGATGCTTGTCCGTTGGCAAAGAACGGTGGTATTGTAACTACGCAATATGATAAGAACGAAGTTGAAGAACTTGGCTTCTTAAAAATGGACTTCTTGGGTTTGATTACCACTACGGATATTGATGGTGCCGTGAAAGCGGTCAAACAGCAGTTAGGTAAATCCATTGATTTTTATAATATGGAATATGATGATCCAAATGTCTTTAAAATGATTAGTGCGGGCGAAACCGATGCTGTGTTCCAATTGGAAAGTGGCGGTATGAAAAAGTTTATGAAGGATTTAAAGCCTGACTGCATTGAAGATTTAATTGCGGGTGTGTCCTTATATCGTCCGGGACCAATGGATATGATTCCAACTTATTGTCGTAACAAACACCATCCAGAATTAACAGTTTACGAACATCCATTGTTAAAAGATATTTTGAAAGAAACTTATGGACAAATTGTTTATCAAGAGCAGGTTATGCAGATTTTCCAAGTTTTAGGTGGTTACTCGTTAGGGCAAGCGGATATTGTGCGTCGTGCAATGGGGAAAAAGAAAGTTGCCGAAATGGAAAAACAAAAGAAAATTTTCCTATATGGTGACGAAAGTATGAACATTAAAGGCGCGGTTAATAACGGTGTGGCTCCTGATGTAGCATCCAGTATCTTTGCGAAAATGGAAAAGTTTGCGGGATATGCGTTTAATAAGTCGCATGCGGCTTGTTATGCGTTCTTGGCATATCAAACAGCTTATTTGCGTTATTATTACTATTCGTTCTTCATGGCGTCCATGATTAACAATCGTATCAACAAGTGGGACGATATGACGCATTACATTGCTGAGGTGCGTATGATGGGTAAAGCTTTGTTACCACCAGATATTAACAAGAGTGCGGCTTTATTTACTGTTGAATCGGACAACGAATCAATTCGTTTCGGTTTGTCGGCGATTAAGAATGTGGGTGAAGGTGTCGTTGCATCAATTATTGAAGAGCGTGAAGCGAATGGTGATTTTGTTTCGTTTATGGATTTCTGTAAACGCGTACCGATTGAAGTTTTAAACAAACGCTGTTTGGAAAGTTTGATTTTGGCCGGCTGTTTTGATGGACTGGGAGCATATCGCAGTCAATTAATGAGTATCTATCCAACCGCGGTCAAAGCAGTTGCGAATGACAAGAAAGCGGCGGACCAAGGACAAATTTCATTGTTTGGTGCGGCTGATACAAATGATGTAGAAGTCACGATGCCAAAGATTAACGAATATGATAACTTCACAAAGTTACGGTTTGAAAAAGAATATGTGGGTATGTATTTGAGTGGGCACCCGTTACAAGAATATTTGGATTCTTTTAGTCAATTTAATTTTAATACTTCCAAAATGCCGAAAGAGAACAACGAAGACGAAGAGCGTATTGATGCGGAAGGTGGGGATGATGATGGTAATGAGTTAGATGCTCCGGAATTTGAAGACGGCAGCAGTGTTACGATGGGGGCGTTAATCACCGAAATTAAGAAAGTTTATACTAAAGCCAAACATGAAGAAATGGCGATTTTAAATGTGGAAGATTTATTGGGGACTTGTGATGTAATGATGTTCCCGAAGAGTTGGGCGCGTGTTAAGAATTTAGTTGATAAAGAAAGCGTAGTAAAAATATCGGGTAAAATTTCGGTGCGTGATGGACAAAGTCCGATAATCATTGCCGATACAGTGGAACCAATGAATCGTAAAACTCCGGCCATGGAAATTCCCAAAGGACATCAACAAAAGTTATATTTACGCTTCAATTTAAGTGACCCCGTGGTGAAAGCAGATTGTTTCAATGCTTTATCATCTTACAGTGGTGATATTCCGGTTGTGATTAAGGATACGGCGACTGGTAATGCTTTTGCCCCAGATTTAAAGATTCGCGAATGTAAAGCGATTTTGTATGAACTAAATCAAATTTTAGGGGAAGAAAATGTTAAATTACAATAATCTATGATTGGCAATCAAGTGTTGCAGATTTTAGTTTTTTGTGATAAGCTTGTCCCTATGATACAGAAGAATGAGAAAATTCGTAATGTGGCAATTATTGCCCATGTTGACCATGGTAAAACTAGTTTGGTGAATGAATTATTAAAACAAGGTGGGGCATTTAACGACCATCAAGTTGTTGCTGATCGTGTGATGGATAGCAATGCTTTGGAACGCGAACGCGGGATTACAATTTTGGCGAAGAACTGTGCTGTGCGTTATAAAGGTGTTAAAATTAATATTATCGATACGCCCGGGCACGCGGACTTCGGTGGTGAAGTTGAACGCTCTTTGAAAATGGTTGATGGCGTTTTATTGGTAGTAGATGCTTATGAAGGTCCAATGCCGCAAACACGCTTTGTGCTAGAAAAAGCTTTGGAAATGGGTCACAAAGTTATTATTGTGGTCAATAAAATTGACCGTCCAGATGCACGCATCAAAGAAGTTGAAGATGAAGTTCTTTCTTTATTAATGGACTTGGAAGCTAATGACGAACAATTGGATAGTCCTTTTGTTTATGCCAGCGCGCGTAATGGGATTGCCGGTTTGACCGTAGAAAGTGCGACCACAGACATGCAACCATTGTTGGATAAAATCATTGAATATTTGCCGGCTCCGGAATATGAAGATTCAAATGATTTTCAAATGTTAGTATCTGCAACCCAATACAGCGAATATGTAGGTAAAATGGCGGTGGGTAAAGTTACCAATGGACAATTGGCTGTGAATAATGCTGCTGTGCGCGTTAACTATTACAACGAAACGATTAAAACTAATTTCAAAGTGACGCAAATTTGTGAATTTATGGCGATGAAAAAATTGCCAATTGATAAGACTGAAGGTGGTGATATCGTTTGCATTTCGGGTTGTGCTGATGTTGGTATTGGTGATACTGTTTGCAGCACGGCTAATCCACAAGCTTTGCCATTTACGAAAATTAGTGACCCAAGTGTGGAAATGACTTTCATGGTTAATGACAGCCCATTGGCTGGTAAAGAAGGTAAATTTGTGACCAGTCGTCATTTGCGTGAACGCCTATACAAAGAAGCCGACAAAGATTTGAGCTTGAAAGTAACAGATACCGACTCGACCGAAGCTTTCAAGGTAAGTGGACGCGGAGAAATGCACTTGTCAATTTTGATTGAAAATATGCGCCGTGAAGGATATGAGTTTGCCGTAAGTATGCCAAAAGTTTTGTACAAGCACGATGAAAATGGTAAATTGATGGAACCAATTGATAAAGCTTACATTGATGTGCCAGAAGAGAGCATGGGTCCTGTTATGGAAAAAATGGGTGCACGCCGTGCCGAATTGTTAGGTATGACCCCACATGGTAGTCGTTTGAAGTTAGAGTTCTTGGTGCCGGCGCGTGGTTTGTTTGGTTATAAAAGTGAATTGTTGACCGATACCAAAGGTGAAGGTGTTTTAAATACCATTGGTAATGGTTACGATTATTACAAAGGTGATATTGCAACTCGCCAATCGGGTAGTTTAATTGCTTTTGAAGATGGTGAAAGTAACGCTTATGGTTTGTATAACGCACAAAACCGCGGAACAATGTTTATTGGGGCTGGTGTGACTGTTTACGCGGGTATGGTTGTTGGTTCTAATCCTGCCGGTGATGATATTACTGTTAATGTTTGTAAGAAAAAAGAATTAACTAATATGCGTTCGAAGAGTAGTGATGAAGCGTTGCGTTTAACTCCACCATTGCAGTTTACCTTGGAAGAAGCCTTGGAATTTATTAACGATGATGAATTGTTGGAAGTTACGCCGTTGAATTTGCGTATTCGTAAAATGGAATTAGACCACGGTAAACGCTTGCGCGCGCGTGGAAAAGCAATGCGTTAATTAAAAAGTTAAATATCGCACATATTAAACTGTGGCAAAAAAAGGTCTGGTGAAGGGTGCGATTATATTAAGTGCAGCGGGAGTAATTTGCCATTTACTCGGTGTAATCTTTCGGATACCGTTATCTAACATTGTTGGAAATTACGGGATTGGATTATACCAGTTGGTATTCCCGCTGTATTCTTTATTGTTGATTATTTCGTCCGCAGGAATTCCTGTGGCTCTATCCAAAATGATTGCCCGGGTTCGCGATGACCGGCGACAAACAAAACAAATTTTTGTCAATGCTTTGGTGGTGCTGTTTGTGATTGGTGCTGTCATTACATTGGTTTTTTTAGTTTTAGCGCGGCAGATTGCAGCTTGGCAAGGGAAGCCGGAGATATGGCCGTTATACATTGCGATTGCACCAGCAGTTTGGTTTGTGTGCGTGATTTCGGCTTATCGTGGTTATTTTCAGGGACTGAATAATATGGTGCCAACTGCGGTTTCGCAAATTGTGGAACAGGTTGTCAAGGTAGCGGTTGGATTGTGTTTAGCTTTTTGGTTGATTAAGTACAGTGTTTTGTGGGCAGTTTTTGGTGCGATTTTGGCGGTAGCTGTTTCAGAGTTGGCAGCTGCAATTATGTTGGCGGTGGTTTATATGGTCCGCGCAAAAAAAGCTGCAAAAGCGTTGACGATTGAAGAACGCAAAATTGGATTTTGGTCGTTATTATCTTGGACTGTGCTACGGCGGATTTTTGCAATTGCAGCGCCGATTATGGTGATGTCGTTAGCTTTCCCTGTTGTGCAGCTATTTGATAGTTTTTATGTGGTCAATGCTTTGAAGAGTGCAGGCGTGGAACAAGCGACTGAATTATACGGGATTGCGACTGGTGCGGTACACACATTAATCAATGTGCCGAGCGTGGTGGGCGTGGCAATTGCTACTGTAATGTTACCCATGGTGTCGCGGGCTTTTAAGCAAGGGGACTTGCAAACTATGCGTAAAAAAAGTTGGACAGCACTGGGTATCTTTTTAATCATTGGTACGGCGGCGGCTTTGGGTTTATTTTTGTTACCAAAGTTTGTTTTGACTTTGTTGTATGGGCGGGCTTTTCAAGGGCGTCCCGAAGAGTTATCGGCAGGAATTTTATTATTACGGATTGAAAGTTGGGCAATTATTGTGATTGGTTTAACGCAGGTAGCGGGTAGTATTTTGCAGGGCTGCGACCATGAGCGCATACCGATGTGGGCGTTAATTAGTGGTGGGTTGGTCAAGGTTGTGTTCGAGTTAATTGCTTTAAAACCTATGGGTATTGTGGCGGTAAGCATTTCCAATTTGTTATGTTATATAGTTGCGTTGATAATTAGTGGGTCGGTATTGATTAAATTATTTCTGCAACGGAAATAACAAGGGTATGCGAAAAAGCGATTTAATCATGGAGTTTAGTGCCGAATTCGGTACAACCAAAAAAGATGCTAAAGAAATGGTATCTTGGTTTGAAAAACAAATTGTCGATGGAGTTAAAAGCGGTGATGAAGTAGTTTTGGATATCGGTAAATTTCAAATCAAAAAAACGCCAGCGCGTCAAGGGCGTAATCCACAAACTGGTGAGATGATTAAAATTAAAGCCAAAACTAAACCGGTTTTTAAAGCTAGCAAAAAATTTAAAGATTCTTTGACCAAATAAAAACACCGCATAGTACGGTGTTAATGGTGTTGGAACACGCTTCGGTCGTTTCCCAAAAGATATTAAGCAGTCTG
>JAFYKU010000041.1 GCA_017537405.1 Clostridia bacterium | reverse complement strand
CGGTCACCGCGGTAATTTAACAATAAAATCGCTTCCCCGTTTTTAATTAAGTTATTTGGGTCAATAACTACCGGTGGTACTTGCTCATCAGATAAGGTTGGATTAGTTTGGTAGAATTCTTCCAAGTAAGCTTGCCAATCAGTAACTACTGGAGCTTTGCCTTCCACGCAGACTTCGTAAGCCTTAGTCAACATTTCGGTTTGTGCTTGATAGCGGTCCATAAAGATTTGACCACGACCACCAATAACAGCAAGATTGGGTACCTGTGCCAAGAATTCAGCTGCCGAACGCGGACTAACATCACGACCGTCCGTAATCGCAATGACGCTAAACGGTAAGTTTTGCTTTTCGCATTGAGCAATGACTTGATACAAGTGTTCAATGTTACTATGCACGCGTCCATTACTGCACAAAATAATAATGTTTAATTTAGGATAACTGCTAATCTTTTGCCAGACGGGCGAATCAAAAATTTTACCGGTTGCAAAGGCATCATTCAATAAAGATAGACCTTGTTTAATCGTGGCACCCGCCCCCATGGCGTTGTGTCCGACTTCGCTGTTGCCGGCATCTTTCGCGCTGTCCAAACCAACTTCATGACCGCTGGCACGGATAAGTGTGCTTAAATGTTGGTTTTGTGCCTTGGTTAAATTCGGCATTCCTGCCGCCACCACTGCGTTCCCCGCGGTATTTTCATTAAAGCCTAAACCGTCCATGACGCACAAAACAGTACGCTTTAATTTATTATTTATCATAATTTACCACCCCATAAAATGTATCTACTTTTAAAGCTGAACCGACAAAGAAAATGCCGTCAATATCGCTTTCTGCCATATATTTTTTGACATTGGCTGGCGTCACTTGACCACCATAAATAATCGGTAAACTGGCATCTAAGGGATTGTTTTTTAAATCCACTAAACATTGGCGAACATGCTTCGCAATCATATTGACATAATCTGGTGTGGGTAATATACCGCGTTGTTGTACCCAAATCGGACGATAACAAACAACAATATCATTGATATTTGATACACCAACTAACGCCCCTTGAATTTGACGCTTAATCACTTCTAAGGTCAAATTATTCTTGTTTTCGTCCCAAGTTTCACCTACACACAAAACAGGGACAATACCATACTTTTGTAATAGCTTAATTTTTTTATTTACAACTTCGTCTTGTTCAAAACTTAAACGCCAAGTTCCGTCACCCACGATACAATATTTAACGCCGTACTCTTTTAGCAATTGCACGCTTAACTCGCCCATGCGACCGCCGAATTCAATTTCGCTCACATCTTGTGCACCTAACTGTAATGGCTTAGGCATTTTTAAACGCGAAATTTCGTAATAACAAGCAGCGGGAGCCAAAATAACTTCAGTTTTATTTTTTAGCTCTAAACCGCGTTTGTAAACTTCTTGATAAAACTCTAAAACTTCTTTTGGTGTTTTATTTGATTTCCATGTTGCAAAAAATAATGGTCTTCTCATTTTAATTTTCTCCTTTTTGTAAGCACGCAATACCAGGTAAAATAGTTCCTTCCACAAATTCAAGAGCTGCACCGCCACCGGTCGAAATATGAGTAAATTGATAATCTTTCACCGCAGCTGCTGTATCACCGCCGCCAACCACACTGATTGCTCCGCTGTTCGCAATAATTTGCGCAATTGCATTTGTACCGGCGGCGTTTTGCGGATCAACATCAAATTGACCTAAAGGACCATTCCAGAATATTGTTTGGCTGTTTTCCAAAATCGGACGCCATGCCGCCACCGTTGCTGGCGAAATGTCTAAACCTTGGTCCGGCGCAACATGAATCACCGCGCGGTGTTGTTTGCCGTCATCTTGCCATTCTTGTGCAATGCGACCACCCACTAAAACATGGTCGGCAACATCGGCCAATTTTAAAGCTAAAGGCATTTTATCTGCGGCTTTCTTACCGCCAATCACGACCGTAAATGGTCGCTTAGGTTCCACGGTCACCATGCTTAAAGCTTCAATTTCGCGTGCCATTAAGAAACCCGCATAACTGGGTAAATAAGCCGCCACGCCCACGGTACTAGCATGCGCACGGTTTGCCGCACCAAAAGCATCATTCACAAAGATGTCTACCAGTGCTGCCAACTGTTTGGCAAACTCGGCATCATTCGCAGTTTCGGCTTTGGTAAAGCGCGTATTTTCCAATAATAAAACGCTGCCATTTGGTAAAGCCGCAACTTGCGCTGCCACAGCATCACCCACTGTTTCGTTGGCAAATTCGACCGTCACAGCCGGTAGCAATTTTTTTAAATGTTCATAAATCGGACGCAAAGAATATTCTAACTCAGGCTTGCCATCTGGTCGTCCGAAGTGACTGCACAAAATGACTTTAGCGCCACGCTCCAAACAATAAAGAATGGTTGGCAAACTGTTTTGCATTCTTTTGTCATCACTAATCGTGCCATCTAGTGCTATGGGCACATTGTAATCGACACGCATTAATACTCGAGTACCCGCCTGAATCGGCGCCTCGGTTACCCCAACAAAGTTTTGTTTTTTCATGTACAGTATTATAATACGCCAAAACTAACTTGCCAATTAAAACGACATGCTGATAATAAAAAAACACGCTTTTCAGCGTGCCATTTCAGTACATAAATCACTTTCCGAACACTCACGACAAGATGGTGCAACTTTACAACCAGTACGCGTATTAACTGCTAACTTTTTTAATTTATGAACTTCATTGTTCTTAACAAGATGACCATAGACATTAATAATTTTGTTAATGACTTCACTGTTAAATTTTTGCATCTCTTGCTCATCGTTCATCAACATAGTCAAAGTCTCATTAGTTTTATCATAACCATTTGTCCCATATTGCCCAATTAAGAAATTCATGATTTCGCGAGCAACTTCAATTTTTGTATTATCGTTCATTACATTAATGATAACACATTCACACCACCAATTCAAGGGAAAATACATTGCTTAGCGTGTGATTTCGGAATCAAAATTTTTCTTACAACCGGGACATTTTAAACACTGATTTAAGTTTTCTGGGCGAATCGCAAGTTGACTCAACTTAGGAGTGGCACAGACCAACGGTCCATAAGTGTTAATAATTTTATCAATAACATTTGCATCGCAATGCAACAAAGCTTTTTCATCTTCCCGCAAAACCTGCAAAGTAAGACTTTGTTGCATACCACCGACTTGCGTGTAACGCGCAATCATCTGTTGCATAATCTCACATGCAAGATCAAACTTCGTATCATGCTTCATTCGTATCCCCACTTCCGGAATAGACTAACATGTACGCAATTTTCTGCCAAACAAAAAAAACACGGCGGTGTGCCGTGCTTTTTAAATAGTTTTGTTAAACCAATTAGATTTGTGGTGCAACTTGAACACCAAGACCCATTGATGAACAAACAGTGATGCGTTTCAAGTAAGTACCTTTTGCTGCGCTTGGTTTTGCCTTTACGATAGCGTCCAATAATACTGCATAGTTTTCTTGCAATTTTTGAACACCGAAAGACATTTTACCAATGATACAGTGAATAATGTTGGTTTTATCCAAACGGTATTCAACTTTACCACCTTTTGCATCGGAAACTGCTTTTTTAACATCCATGGTAACGGTACCGCTCTTTGGGTTTGGCATTAAGCCTTTTGGACCCAAGATACGCGCGATACGACCAACCAACCCCATCATATCTGGAGTAGTGATACATACATCAAAACCTAACCAACCGCCAGTGATTTTAGTAATCATATCTTCAGCACCGACAAAGTCTGCACCTGCTTTTTCAGCTTCAACTGCTTTATCACCTTTAGCCAATACTAAGATTTTTTGGCTGCGACCGGTACCATGTGGCAATACTACTGTACCACGCACTTGTTGGTCAGCTTGTTTACCATCAACGCCCAAATTGATATGTACTTCGATTGTTTCATCAAATTTAACGCGTTTTGTTTTTTCTACTAAAGCTAATGCTTCAGCAATTGGTAAAGCATGAGTATTTTTGTTTTCTTCAAAAACTTTATTATAACTTTTACTGTGTTTCATACTCTTACTCCTCTACGGTAACACCCATACTGCGGGCGCTGCCTTTAACCAAGCGTTCTGCTGCTTCGATTGACGCTGCGTTCAAATCGGGCATTTTTTGTTCTGCAATTTTGCGAACTTGTTCTTTGGTTAATTTACCGACTTTTTCTGTGTTTGGACGCTTGCTGCCGCTGGTTAAACCTAATGCTTGTTTAATCAAGACTGCTGCTGGTGGTGTCTTTAACACGAAGTCAAATGAGCGGTCACCATAAATGGTAACAACGACAGGGATGACTAAGCCCTTGTCTTTCGCGGTGGCATCATTAAATTGTTTAACGAAGCCTGGTAAGTTAATACCGTGTGGTCCTAAAACAGTACCCACCGGTGGTGCCGGAGTCGCTGCGCCGGCTTGCAATTGTAACTTAACAACTGCTTTGACTGGTTTGTCTGCCATTT
>JAFYKU010000040.1 GCA_017537405.1 Clostridia bacterium | reverse complement strand
AATAAATTACTGATTAGTCTATATGATGACTACTCTACTCAACACAAAGAAATTATTGAATATTTAAAGGAGAAATAACCATGCACAAAATAAATTTAGAATTTTTAGGAATAGAAGTCTCTCAGACAAAGGATAACAAGGAATATTATTACGCACATTTCATATCTGGATTCGATAGCTGCAAATTCTATCTCACACCAGAAATGAAAGAAAAGCTTGATATACTCAAACCTAAGAAGTTTGACCTTGTTGAATGTATTTTTGAGATATCGCCTGTAAGCTATCAAAGTAACGGATTTAACCAAACTGTTTACGCATTAAGGCTTAAAGGTATATCAAATATAATCAATCTTAAGAAAGGAGAAAATGCCTAATGAATTTTTTAGCTGATACAATCATTGGATTTAACAATCTAGAAACAATTTTGACACCTATTACAAACCAGTTTTCGGTTGTAAATATTACTTCATTCATTACTGGAATTATATCAATGGGTGTACCATTTGTATTTCTTTGGTGGGGTGTGCGCAAGTTAGACAGAGCAATTCTCAAAGTTGCTACTAAGGGAAAAATCGGTATTTAATTGTGTACAAAATTGCTATTGGGAGTGAATTTAATGTTCACTCCTTTTTTAAAACTATTAAGTATAAGTTACAGTATCGTCGCTCACACCCAGACGAGTTTACTGTTAATGGAATACTCTGTTTCTCTGGTAGACAAGGTAATGGAAAAACACTCACTGCTATTAAATATATTAAGGATATACTTAAAGATTATCCAAAATGTATAGTTGTATCAAATGTAGACATACATGGAGTTGATGTCATTAGATACACTGGACTAGCTGACTTTCTTAAGATTAATAATGATGACAAAGGAATTATACTATTCTTTGATGAAATAAGTAATCAGTTTAATTCAGTGACAAGTAAAGACATTGACCCAGAATGGTTTACTATTATCAATATGCAACGAAAAAGACACATACATATCATAGGAACTTGCCCTATTTTATCTCGTGTTGGTAAGGCCTTCAGGGAACAATTTGATGTAATATGCTTATGTGAACAATACTTGTTTGGTACTATCCAGTGGAACCATTACTATATAAACAACTGTTTTGCTCTCCAAGACGGAGAAGACATTAAAAACGGACTTAAACACTACAAAAGACAATTCTATTTCATAGACCCTAAATATTTTGAAAATTATGATACCTATGAAGTTGTAAAAGTTGTTACTGAAAACAAAACAAAAAATAAGGCTAGTGGCTTTATTACATACGATTAAAGGAGTGATTATATATGGATTTAGAAAACAGTGTAGAATTATTAACTTATCTTGTAAAATGTGTGACACCTATCTCGCTTTTATGGGTGCTCGTTAATCGCGCATATTTATTCTTACTCTCTGCCTTTACTGGTGGACATAGAACATTTTAGGGGGTGTATTTGTGAATAGATTTTTTGTTGAAAATAAAAATCATACTACAGATGTAGTTTACGAAAGATTTGATTATTATATTGATGATGATTCTGGTAAATGCTATGAAGAATATCATTCATTTATGGAAAACACTTTTTATAAAAGAAGAATATCATTCAAAGAATATCTCTATCTTACTAAATATGCAGAAAGGGAGTGATTATATTGGAATATACTGTATTTGATAGTACTGTAAATCCTTTTTATGAGAATTTTATATATACACATGATGATTGGATTGCATTTGATGTATCTGAAAATGAAACTATAATGCTTATCGGTTCTTATGAAAGTAATGATAATTCTATTACTGGAACTACTAAGCAGATGATAGAAATTATATCAGATGACAATGGAACTCCAACTATTAATATTACTAATCTTGATAATAGAGAAGATACAATAAATTATGCTGCAAATACTTGCTATCAGATTGTATCAAATATAGAACATACTCCCTTCGCCAGAAATGCAAATTATGAGGTTGGATTCAAGACTTATAATGTTTGCTTTGCTCTTTTGGTTGGTCTTATTTTCGCTTTTGTATTTTCTTTTCTAAGGGGGTTGATTCCTATATGCAGAAGGTAAAATTATTTTTTATCACTACTGTTCTACTGTGTGCATTTAATGTATTTGATATTGTAGCTTATGCAGATGAATATAAATTCTTGTTTAGCTATTACCCAAGATATACAAGTAATAATAGTTATACAGATTTATCCAGATATAGTCAGCAATCAATAGATTATAAGTCTAATAATTGGACTAATACGCACACATACAATATCAGTTCCAATAGTACTACTGGAATATACTCTATTACTGATATGTATAACAATTATACATTTTCAGTTAAAGGTACAATAAATTCAAATAATAACATAGATACATTTAAGATTTATAACTCCAATGTGTATTATGAATTGTACCCAGATGAGATATTAACTGTGGCAAAATTGCAAGGAACTCTTGTATCCTATCTTGATGATTCATCATTCAGTAATGGTTACACTACTGCCCGACTTGAAGGTAAAAACAGAACTTCGGGAGAATGGACTACACTTAAAACATTCCAACTAAAAAAAGGACAAACTATATCATGGAACTGGGAGTCAACTGATGACAACCCAAGTATTAATTACAATGCTTATAGAATTAATTTTGCTCTTTGGAATTGGAATTCTGGTGGACTTACCTTAATTGAAAATGGAAATTCAAAAGGAATAATTGATATATGCTCTTGCGACTTCTCTGGTGAAGATATTAATAATTGGGAAGAAGAAGTTAAAGACCTTGCCGACTTGCAAAGTAACACTCTATTAGAAGTCAAAAGTATTGGTGATTTAGTAAAGTCCGTTCCTACTCTTATATTAGACGGAATATATGATTTGTTTGTTCCTTCTGATTTATCCGACACTATGGAAGGATATATAAACGAATTATTAGATTCTATGGGAATACTGGGATTTCCGTTTGAGTTGGCATACTACCAACTAAATGCAATATCCAACTATAACCCAGATGCCACTATTAAAATTCCAAGTGTCAAATTTATGGATTCTGTAATAATGCCAGAATATAGTTTTAACTTGAATACAATAGGTAGTATACAGATTTCATCATTAAATATGTCACTTATAGCTATTGTTCGTATGCTGACAAGTCTATTGTTGATATACAGTATTGCAAATATATCCAAGTCAATTCTTGCTGACTTAGGTATATTAAAATCAGATAATGAAGATTTAGGGGGTGGTAATGTATGATAATTGAAGGACTTTTAACTATTATCTTTTCTTTGTTGACTTTGATTTTTGATTTAATACCACTCCCAGAACTTCCAAGTAATGTATGGAATGTAGTTGATACAGTTAATGGATATCTTGTTTCTGGCTATAGGTTCGGGCAATACTTTTTCGACCAAACAATGTATACATACACTGTTAATATACTCCTTGTTCTTATAGCTGCTAAACCAACTGTTAAAATTGCTATGTGGATATATAATAAAACAAGGGGGTGCTGATAATGTTGGAGAAATATAATTATAAGAAAATTGAGTATGGAAACGGACAATATATAATTAAACATTACTCTACTCCCAGTTCTGGTACCTTCTAACAGTCAGGACTACGAACCTAGTCCTCTGGGAGAATCCAAAAAGAGAACTGATAATATATCTATGAGAAGTATTAACAGTTCTCTTAATAGAACTAAAAATAATATATATGATTTGGTGCGTTCTAATAAGTGGGATTGGTTTATCACTCTCACTTTCGATAAAAACAAGGTAGATAGAACTGACTACGATTTGCTTTTGAAAAAGGTACAAAATTTTTTTCGTGGTATTAGAGATAGAAAATGCCCAAACTTAAAATATATCATTGTACCAGAAATTCATAAAAGGCTTGAAGAAAATGGTAAACACGCATGGCATTTTCACGGACTTATTGCAGATTGTCCAGAACTAAATATATCTCCTTCCATAAATAAGAATGGTAAAAGACGAAAAACCAAGTCTAATATAGAACGATTTGAAATATTAGATTATCGACTTGGATTCTCTGACGCAACTCCTGTTCAAGATACCTTTCGTTGTTCAACATACATTTTAAAATATATTACTAAAGCAGAATGTTGTGTAGCTAAAAATAAAAGAAGATATATTTATTCCCAGAACTTAAACAAACCTATCATTACAGAATATTATTCTGATAAAGAAAAACTATTTGAAGATGAAATTCTGGAAGCAAATTATATTGATGTTAAAGAAATTAATGTAGGAACTTTCTCTCAAAAAGTAACCTACTATCATTTCGACTAAACTATCCGTTAAACAAATGTTTAGCAAATAGGTGCTTACAAGTCGGCGCATATCGTGAGAACCTAGTGCGCCGCCTAGCAACTACCACTCCACTTCGTTCCGTTTTCGCTAAACAATTGTGTGTTTAACGAATAGTTTGCGCTTATTTCTTTCTACTTGCCTTGCGTATCGCGAATACAAAGTGCTTATGAGCGACAAAGCGCGTTTTTTTGCGCTTTGGTGTAACTAGCAAAAATATAATAATTCAAAGATATGACTTTACAATATATTATAAAAGGCGGCGTTAATGTCACTAGCCTATCAATGATATTCGGCTTAATAATAATATTATACAGTGGTAAATATCAATTTTTATATGCGATATGCTAGTTGAACCAATTATAACTTGCTTTTTTGTAGTAATTGCCATACTGTTGGGCGCGGATGACGAGCAGTCGATAGAGCAAAGGAATGACAGAATGCCGTTAAGAAATTCATAAAAAAATTGGGCGCGTAATTTTTTTATGGATTTTAGGCATGTCGGAGTGGTTGCTCTATCGACAATCGAGTGGCAATAGTCATTTTTTGCATACAAACTAGAGCCAATGCCGACTTGTTCGGCTGGCTCTCTTGTCAGTTACAACATATCTCGCATTTTTTATTTTAAAGATTTGAAATCTTCATCTTTTTCAATGTCCTTTTCTATTAAATTTGTTAAATATTCTGTGTGCGATAAATTTAATTTAGCACATTTTAATTCAACTTTGTCTAATAAATCCTTTTTTATATGCAACCTTAAAACAGGGTTATTTTTCCTGTATTCTCGCATATATTCAGCCTTATTCGTATTTCCCACTATAATCTCCTTTATATATTTTACATAAAAAAGTTACGCGTAATTTGTAACATTTTAATATTGATGTTTACGCGTAATTAGATATAATGGTTAATGTAAGGTTTACGCGTAAACAATAAATATAGCAATTAATTATACCAAACCAAAGGAGATTTTGAAATGAATTTAGAGAAATTTTTAAAATGCTATTCAGGAAATTTAGTAGTATTGGACTATTCGCCTGTAATGAAAGATGAAAATGCAGATTGTAATATCTTATTAGAAACTAAGTATTGGGACCATATCAATAATAGATATGATATACCAGATGAATTTTCTAATTATACTGTATTTCATATGCTTAATGATGTATTAAATGATGGCTCTTATTTTAAGGTATATGTGAAAAATAATGAATAAGAAATATATTGATTATTACATTAGAAATTTGGAAAGACATAAAGAAGAACTTTGGAAAAGAATAATTGATAATAAAAAGGTT
>JAFYKU010000006.1 GCA_017537405.1 Clostridia bacterium | reverse complement strand
GGTACCATATGCATCTTGTCGCTGCGGATTCACAAAATCCTCTCTTTTTAATTTATCTGCATCCTTATGTACTGCAAACCAAACACGCCGATCTTTTAATCGATTACCATTAAAAGTACATAACTCTTCACCACTAAAAGGCTCAGGCAATATTCCTTCCTGATAAACTGGTGTTTTACCGTCAATTCTATAAAAATAATGTCTAAAAGATTGAATATCAGCTTCGGTTTTACATTCAGGATACAAAGTATATCCGGCCTGCTGAAAAAGTTCTGTAGCTGAAAAACCTGTATCATTTTCCACCGCTTGTCCATCATCGGTCTTCATTTTAGAATAAATAAAAGCACGAAATTCATCAACCTTGTTTTGAAAAACAAGGTCTTCATGTAAAAACTTGTTGTGTGAAAAATATTTGTCCAACAACTCGCGCAACATTCCTTCATGTTCTAAAACACTTTCCAAATTATCACGACATAGTTTCACCATATCGTCACCATATTTATTTTTTACCCAAGCTAAATCTTTTTGCATAACTTACCTCACATTCCCAGAAGACTGATTCATAACAGTTTTATTTTTTAACTTCAAGGAAATACGATCAAAACATAGTTGAAACCATTTCAATAGTTTTAATTTTGATACCTTTTGATTCGAATACTCTCTACAAGAGTTATTATGTTGCATAAAGCTTTCGTCTCGTTCAACCAATAAAGGTACATGAATTCTATTTAAAGAGTTGTTGTTATACAAAAAATTACCGCCACAAATTTGCAGGCGTTTAATAATTAATTTAGTTAAGCTATTATTATGATGCATAAAATTATCACCACATTTATACATGTTCGGCAAAATAACTTCTTTTAGACTATTGTTATAATAAAGAAAATTATTTCCAATAACTTTTAAAAGCGGTAAATATAATTGCTCAAGTGCCTCATTATAATGTAAAAAATTATCCCTAGCTATTTCTAAATTAGGTAAAAAAACTTTTTTTACTTTTTCATTATGGTAAAGAAAGCTTGCCCCACATTCTTGCAATTGTGGTAAATATAGTTCTGTTAAAGCTTCATTCCAAGCCATAAATCCATTTCCACATGTTTGTAATTCTTTTAACTCAAGTTTTTCAAGTATCTCATTACAATACATAAACCCAATACCACAAGATTGTAATTGTGGTAGCGATAAAATTTTAATTGCCTCGTTATAATACAAAAAATTACCGCCACAAATCTTTAAGTTTGGTGCTTGAATTTCTTTTATATTACTTGAACTTAAGAAATTATTCCCGCACTCACGCAAACTTGGAAAAATTGCCTGCGTTAATTCTTGTGCACAATACAAAAAATCATGTCCACACTTTTGCAACTGCGGTAAATTTACAATTTTTAAATTATTTAAATAAAAGAAATAATCGCCACAAATTTGTAGAGACGGAAGATTTAGTTCATTTAAGACATCATTATTATAAAGGAAAAAATCTTTACACTTATGCAAGTTAGGCATATATAAACTGGTTAAAGAATCATTATAATATAAAAAACTAGACAAACATTCCTGCACTTTCGGCAAACTTATTTTTTTTAAATAAATATTTTTAGATAAATATTTGGAAGCGCATTTCCGCAAGCTATTGTCTTCAAGAGTTTCCATCTGATTACGCTTATTAATACTAAGCGTAACAATTCCGCCATCTTTTTTTATAATTTTAATCACTCCATTCTTTTCCATCTTGATTAAACGATTTTCTTGAAGGTCTTCAACAAAACCATCATAAAGATTTCCTTTTTCATAAGTAGTCACTTTTTTAGTTTTAAAATCAAAGATAAAATAATCAACTAAAATTTGATGTGTAGGTAAAAGCTTTACTTCAAAGTTATCTATAATTATATTGTTTGGACAATAATAAACATTATCAATTTCATAATTATATGGATAAAACTTGCTATCACCTGCCATAATATATCCATTTAACTCAAAATTACATTTTTCTTTCCGTATTTTATCGCTAACACCATAATCTCGTTCAAATGCCATAGATAAACCAGGAGCAATATTATCCAAGTTATTATTAAATGTACTATCTGGATTATAAACAGTATGGTTATAGCGATTTTTAATAGAAAGCGTTGAATATTCATTCTTTGAAAATTGAATACTTAAAACACTAGTCCCATATGCATCTTGTCGATTCGGATTCCGAAAATCACTACGATTTAATTTGTCAGCATCTTTATGTACTGCAAACCAAACTCTATTACTTAACAATCTTCCACCACTAAATGTACAAAGTTCTTCACCAACATGCCGTTGTGGAGTTTTACCTTCAACAAAGCTAACTTTTTTCCCATCTGGTCTATAAAAATAATGACGAAAAGACTGTATATCCTTTTCTGTTAAGCATTCGTAAAGGGAATACCCTTTTTCCTCCAAAAGCTCAATAGCTTTTTTATTTGAAACATTAATTTTTTGAGGTTTAAATTTTGCTTTAATAGATAAAAAATCTTTAAAATCTTCAACCTGACCTTGCGAAATAATATCCTCTGCCAAAAATTTACTTCTATAAAAATATTGATCTAGTAACTTGGGTAATAAACCAGGCACTTCTAAAAATTTTCCTAATTTATCACGACACAATCGCATCATGCATTCACCAAATCGATATTTAATAACATCTAAATCACTTTTCATAAGCAACTACCTTTCTTTAAATTATACACTTTGTATAAACTAAATTTCAAGAGTCTTTATGTTTTTTTGAATTTATTTCTTTATATTATTGTTTAAATTATTAAGCGAACATTTTAAATTATTTTTCAAAATTGCTAACCGAATTTTAAGTGGCGAACAACCATTTTTCTTCCATGTTTTCATAACTTCTTTTGAAACATTTAATTTTACCATTTTGGATTGCCATGGTAAAAATGAAATACCAATATTTTGCAACTTAGGAGCACTAAACTCTTCTAAATAAGTTTGTTCAAACATAAAACGCTGTGCACATTCTTCTAAAGAAGGCAACTCTAATTTTTTTAGCTGTGCCCCAAAATAAAAAAACATTTGTCCACACTTTTTTAAATTAGGGGCTTGAAAAGTTTTTAATGTTTTATTCATACTCATGAAGCGATCCGCACAAGATTCTAGTAATGGCAAATTTAAATTCTCTAAAGCTTCATTATTAAATAAAAAACAATAACCACAGATTTTCAAGCGCGGCAAAGAAAGATTTTTAAGTACTTTATTTTTAAAGAAAAAATCACTTCCAATTTTTTCTAACATCGGGAAATTTGCTTCTTTAAGAAGTAGGTTATTTTGGAAAAAGCCCCAACCGCATGTCTTCAGCTGCAAAAAATTTATTTTATCAATGATGATATTATTAGATAAGAAATTATTACCACAGGTTTTTAAATTTGGGAAAACTGCTTCTTTCATTAAATTATTTTTCTCAAAAAAATTATCACCACAAACTTCTAATTTTGCTAAAGAAAGCGATGACAGCATCTTATTTTTACACATAAAATTATCACCACATTCTTTCAAATTTTCATCTTCAAAGCTAATAATTTCTCGTCTTTTATTTATTTTTAAAATGGCAGTATCTCCATTTTGTTTTATAATTTTTAAAACACCATTTTTTTCAGCAATTATTTTTTTGTTAATGGCATACTCTTTTACAAAAGAATCACGAAGTCTTTCATCATACAGTTTAATTGTATGTTGATTGTAATCAAATATAAAATAATCAACCAACATTTGATGATTAGGTAATTTTATTACATCTAATCTTTGATTAACAATCATATTATTTGGGCAATAATAAACGCCTCTTATTTCTTGATTATATGGATAATATTTCCCATCATTTGCTAATATATAACCATCAATATCAAGCGTTGGACCACACTTTGCCATCTTATCACGCACACCAAAATCTCTTTCAAAAGCATCTGTTAATCCTTCAATAATATTATCCAAATTACTGTTAAATGTATTATCACTTCCAGCAGCACTATGATTATATCGGCTCTTAATTGACAAGGTCGAATAATCGTTTTTACTAAACTGAATACTAATTACACTAGTGCTATAATCGTCCTGCCTCTGCGGATTTTTATAATCTTCGCGTTTATATTTTGCAACATCATTTTTAACAGCAAACCACACCCGTGCAGACATTAATCTACCACCATTAAAAGTACATAATTCTTCGCCATCACGCTGTACAAGGCGTTTATGCGGCTCATATGTAATTACCTTACCATCATCACGCTTATAATAATGTCTAAAAGATTGAATATCAGCTTCGGTTTTACATTCGGGATACAACAGATATCCAGCCCTTGCCATTAATTCTTTTGCTGTACTTTTATCATTTATTGATATATTTTTATCAAGTCCTATATTTCCTTTTGAATACATAAAACCCATAAATTCATAACATTTCTTTTGCTCTTCTATATCTTCTGCAAGCTTATTATATCGGTAAAAATTCTTATCTAACAACTCAAGTACTAATCCAGGAACATCAAATAATTTAGGAAGATACTTCCTACAAAGCCGCATCATCCGTTCCCCATATTTCTGTTTAATAATCTCTAACTCGCTTTTCATTTTATTTCCCATTATACTAAAACTATTTTAAAATTCAAGAGTCCATTCATTTTATTTTTGTTGTTAAATTGTCTAAATTTTGAATTTTCGAACTTTTTAGTTTTCCTAGTTTTGTGTTTTTTTCTTTATATGTGTGATGAACTGCAAACCTATTTGTAAAAATTTCTTTTAAATCTAAACCAAGATTATTAAACAGAAAATGTTCACCATATTGATTTAAATACGGTAAAAATATTTCTTTAATTATTGAATTATATTCAATAAAAAAATCACCACAACGACACAAATTAGGTAACCTTAATTCTTTTAAAGAAGTATTAAAAAATAAAAATGAACTCCCACAATTCTTTAATTTCGGTAAATCAAGTTCTTCTAAGTTTTCATTATAACGCATAAAATCATTTCCACATTCAATTAAATTAGGCAAAGAAATGCTTCGCGTATCTTTACTATAACACATAAAGGCATCACCACAATTTTCAAGGCTAAATAAATCAATATTTTCTAATCCACGATTTAACCTTAAAAAATCCTGACCACAAGATTTTAATGAATGCATTTGTAGCAATACTAAATACTTGTTTTGGCGTAAAAACGAATCACCACATTCTTTCATTGAATTAGCTTCCAAAGCAACAAGTTGTCCTTTTTTATTAATACCCATTATTACTTCACTATTGTCTGTACACACAAATCTAATTTTTCCATTTTTTTCTGCGTAAATACTTTTTATTTTATTTTCCAAGCACTGCGTAAAATTTTCATTAATTTTATTGTCATATAACTTAATTGTTTTATTTTTACAATCAACAATCAAATAATCAACTAACATCTGATGATTAGGTAACCGCTTTACTTCAAAATTATCAATAATTATATTGTTCGGACAGTAATATACATTGTTAATTTCATAATTATAAGGATAATATTTCCCATCACTTGCTAAGACAAAATTTTCTAGCTCTAAATTAAAACCAGAACAATCTTTAATATTATCTCTAACGCCAAAATCTTTTTCGAATGCTACGGTTAAACCCTTCGCGATACGCTCAAGATTGTTATTAAAGGTATTATCAGGCATAGTTACCGAATGGTTATAACGATTTTTAATTGACAATCTAACTCTTTTCCCTTTGGTAAACTGGATACTAATTACACTAGTACCATATTCATCTTGCCGCTCAGGTTGCTTAAAAAATTCGCGCTTAATTTCGTGTACATTTTGTTTTACCGCAAACCATACACGACAAGTTTCTAACCTTCCACCTCTAAATGTACATAGCTCTTCGCCATCATCTAATAACGGCATAAATCCTTGTCTATAAGTGGGAATTTTTCGATCATCACGACGATAAAAATGACGAAAAGCTTGTATGTCTTCTTCCGTCTTACATTCAGGATACAGAATATATCCGGCCTCCGTAAAAAGTTGTTGAGCTGATTTTCCCATATCCAGATAAACTTCTGTATCTTTTATGTTTGCTTTTGATAACATAAAAACAATAAAATCTTCTTGTTTATCTTGTTGAATTATTTCTTTACCAAGTTCATGGTAAGCATAAAAATATTTATTCAACAAAGTCGGCAATAACCCTTCAACTTCTAAAATTTTGCCAAGATTATCTCGGCAAATGTGCATCATGTCTTCACCGTATTTACGCTTAATAAGCTCTAAGTCATGCAACATAATTTAAACCTTTGTCGTATTATAAACATAAATTTAATACATTTCAATACCACAAAAAAAATTTGTTTATCTTTAAACTATCAACCATATACTCTTTTCATAACAAAATTTTTACCACCGGTACCTAAAACGATATATTCACGATCATCGTTCAACATAACATGCTTTGGCAACAACACTTTATCTAATTCAAAAGCATATGGCTGAGTATAACCTGACCAATTAATATCTAATAATTTTTCATGAATTAATATTCTATCCCCAACATCAGGCTTTTTTACATTATAAAACTCAAACATTACATGATAACTTTTATTACCAGATTTTATTTCATAATTATTATACTCTAATACCTTGACAATATCACATACAATCATAGTAAATTATATCACATCTAGATTTATTGCCAACTGTTATAAATTATTGCCCTAAATCACTAAACATGATAAAATTTATTATCTCACAATTTAGGAGGTACACTAAAATGACGACTGAAGAAAACTCACCATTGTTTGAATTTTCAGTACCAGTTAATAACGAAACACTTTTACATTTACGGAAAAATATGATAACCAGAATTGGTCTAGGTTGTTTATTGTCAGCACTTACTCTTGCGTTATTCCCATTGGTAATTTTTCCCTTAACACTGCCAGAAGATTTAGTAGGAAAAGTCTATCTCTATTACACTTTTATAGCTTTTATATTAGTATCTCTTATCGCTTCTCCCATTTTCTTCATTTGTGGTAAATGTCTAAAAAATAAACCACAAAATGAAAAAATTAATTACCTATACCAATTTTACCAAGAAGGCATAATTATTTCAAAAAACTCACTTAACAATATCGTAAAACATGAAGCTAAAAAAATTTGCCGCTATCGCCCACATAAAGACGCACAATACATAGCAAAAATTCTTGAATACAAAGATTATCTATCTTTCTGGGTATGTGTAGGTACTTACAACTTTGTCGCACCCGTTTATAAACAATATAATTTACCTAAAAACATTATCCACGAGCTTGAAGAACCACAATTCATTGAATTTTTAAAAACTATCTTTAAAAAAGCATACAAGATAAAATATAAAAAATAAGAACAAACCAAAAAGGCCATCATACAATGGCCTTTTTTTATTAATCTTCAAGCTCTTTCAATTGTGATTCATGTTTTTTAAAGAAATCTTCCCTTTCTTTTAGGAATGTAAATTTCGGATTTTTGCGACCAGTCAATATATTCAAATAATCTTCAAAAGCATAATCCCAACTAAACGCTTTTTTCATATCAAGTCCTAAATAATTAGCAACTTTCTCTGTTCCTTTCGGTGCCATTGGATGCAATAATAAATTTGAAGTTACAATGTATTGTAAGCAGTTTGCAATTAACCGTTCTTTTGCTTCTTTTGTAACTGATTGATTATAATTTTTTACCCAATATTTGTTAATATTGCGCACAAACACATCTACATGGCTTACTAATTGATGGAATTTTTTATCGTACATTAATCTTTCATAATCTAAAATAATCGCTTCACATTCTTTCTTTACATTCTCATCGGCAATCAACTGTGGGATGTTTCCATCTAGTTCTTTTTGCGCTGTGTAAAATACAGTTCTCAAAATTCGATTGTACACATTAGTCAATAAGTTTCCTTCTTTCAAAACTGGGTCAGCATCTTCCGGTTTGGCGTTCGGATTAAATGGCTTCGGGAAGAATGAAACACTGTTATTACCCAAATTCATACCTAAGAAATGCATTCTGTATTGATCCGATGTATAAAATTGCAAAATTTCATCAGCCAATGGCGCACGAATCGAACCACTACTTCCAGCCTTCAATCCCTGCAACAACAAAGTTTTAATGGGTATAAGTTTTGTATTACGCAAGTTGCCTTCTGGAACATTCAAGGATGGTTTTTCGCCTTGCATAAACAACCACATTGCTTGTTGCGCCGGTCCATAAAAATATAAATTATCTTCACCGATAAATTGATAAACTTCGGCATCTTCACTGCACCAATAATTTTTCCATTCGTTATCATCAAAGCCTTTATTTTTTAGATAAGTTCTCGTGAAAGAAATTGGCGCCCACAAACTTTCTGGCCACACATAGAAAGTTGCACCATCAACACCCAAGGCATTCGAACAAGGCACGCCCCATTCTAAATTTCCGGTCAATCTAAACGGAGTCAAAGTTTTTCCTGTTCTGTAACGAATACCATTTTCGGATAAAATATCACAAGCTTTCTCTCGATCCCGAAGAGTCTTAAAAACCATGGTAAAATTTGGAGCCGTTTCTTTGCCTTCAATCGTGTATTCTGGTAATTTTAAACTTAACACTTGTTTATGGTTTTCTCTTTTTAGATGAATTTCTGGCTTGCAAAGAAATTCTCGAATATCTTTTATCATAAATTTCGGAGTATCACTATTTCTTTCGATTGAAGTCACCCATTCATTCAAAAGATCAACACACTCATCTAATTTGAAATAT
>JAFYKU010000039.1 GCA_017537405.1 Clostridia bacterium | reverse complement strand
ATCAAAACACCGAAACAAAGGTAATTACTTAAATTAGTGAAGTGAATATAAAAATCCCAACGGAAAGCTCCGTCAAACAATCCTACACTAGCCAGCACAGCAATCACACCTACCGCACACGCCATTGAGAGATAAACTAATTGTGTCGTACGATTTTTAATCATTCTTTGCTCCTTTCATTAAGGTTACTTTTGCAGTCCCCATTACCGCAGTGTAACAAAGAAGTTTATTTTGGTATATCTTTTTTAAGTTATTTCCGACAACATAAAAATCACAGCTTTAGCGAATGATATGATATATGGCTTATTCTTATAAAGGTGCGATTACTTTTGGATTAGTTTACATTCCGATTACGCTATCACTGTGTATTAAGGAACATGACATTGGTTTCAATATGTTAGAACGCAAAACCAAATCGCGTATCAAATATAAAAAGACTTGTGTGAGTTGCAACAACAAAGAAGTCAAAAACGAAGACATTGTCAAGGGTTACCAATACGAAAAAGGCAAGTATGTTATTTTCACTGACGAAGACTTTGAAAAGATTAAAACCCCCAAAGACAAAAACATTACCATTGAACAATTTGTCAATTTAGACGAAGTGGACCCCATCTATTTTGACAAAGCTTATTATGTCACACCGTCAGGTGCCGACAAAGCTTATCAAGTATTATTAAAAGCCATGGAAAGTGAACGCAAAGCCGGCATTGCCAAAACAGTTTTAGGCACCAAAGAAACTTTAATTTTATTGCGCGTCAGGAACGGAACTATGCTGATCAATACACTATACTTTCACAACGAAGTACAAGCTGCACCCGCCGTCGCCAAGATTAAACTTGCTAAGCAAGAACTGGATTTAGCTAAAAATTTAATCACGCAGATGACAAAAAGTTTTGAACCTGAAAAGTTTAAAGACGAATATCACTTGCGATTACAAAAAGCTATCAAGCGCAAAATTGCCGGCAATGACATTGTGGAAGCAAAACAAGACCAAAGCGAAGTACAAATCATTAACCTGATGGAAGCGTTACAAAAAAGTTTAAAGACGGAAAAACCTAAACGGAAGGCGCAATAATGGGACTAGCCGAATACCACAAAAAACGCAACTTCACCGACACACGCGAACCCAAAGGCAAGGTCACAAAAACCAAAACCAAGGCGCCACGATTTGTCATCCAATACCACGAAGCTCGCGCCAAACATTACGACTTGCGCTTGGAATATAACGGCATCCTGTTAAGTTGGGCGGTTCCCAAAGGCCTTTCCAATAATCCCAACGATAAACGCTTGGCGATACAAGTGGAAGACCACCCCATAGACTATGCGCAATTTTCTGGGATAATTCCCAAAGGTAACTATGGCGCAGGTACGGTGGAAATCTTTGATAATGGAACCTACACTCCCATCAAAGACTTTACTTCCGGTTTAAAAAAGGGTCACCTTAAATTCATATTACACGGCAAAAAACTGCAAGGTGCTTGGTCATTAATGCGCTTCCAAAACAACCACTGGTTTGCCGTTAAAATGCATGATGAGTTTGCGAACACCCTACCGTTTCATACTACTTCCGTACAACTGGCAACACTCGCCGCAAAACTGCCCACGGGCAGAGATTGGATTTACGAAATTAAATATGATGGCTACCGTATCGTGGCTTATGTCGAAAAGCAGAAAGTTAAACTGCTCACGCGTAATGGACAAGACTATACTGCCAAACTGGCAACCATTGCCCAAAGTTTAAGCCAATTACCTTGTCACTTTTGTGTACTGGACGGCGAAGTCGTTTGCTTAGACCCCACGGGGCGCAGTGACTTTGGATTGCTGCAAAACAGTTTGAAGTCTGGAAAACAGCAACTCTACTATTGCGTATTTGACTTACTGGCTTGGAACGGTAAAGACTTACGCAGCGAACCATTAATTGAACGCAAAACTAAATTAGCTAATTTATTAACCGATGCAGCGAACAATTTAATGTACGCAGGTCACACCACTCACGGGGCCAAAACGCTGGCTTTTGCTAAAGCGCACGAACTGGAAGGCATTATCGCGAAACGCAAAAAATCAATCTATACGGGTACGCGTTCAGATGATTGGCTGAAAATTAAATGTTATCACCGGCAGGAATTTGTGATTATCGGCTACACGACAACCGCCCAAAACAAAGTGTTAAGTGCTTTGCTGTTGGGTTATTACGCCGGCAAACAGTTAACCTATGTCGGCAAAGTTGGCACTGGTTTCACCGAAAAAAGCAAACAGACATTGGTGGCAACATTACAAGCCGCCCGCACGGATAAATGTCCGCTGAAATTATTTAAAACTGACAACAAAAATATTATTTGGCTGCAACCACAATTTGTGGCCGAAATTCAATATGCCGAATTAACCAAAGATAAACTTCTGCGGCAACCCAGCTTTATTGGCTTACGCACAGACAAAAAACCCCAAGACATCACATTGGAGCAAAATGGAAACGATACAAATATCTAACCCGCAAAAAATACTCTACCCGCAAGACAAAATTACCAAACTAGCCGTAATTGAATATTACATTGCGGTTGCGCCTTTGATGATGCCTTATGTCGCCAAGCGTTTATTGACGGTTATCCGTTGCCATGAAAACATCGCGCATTGTTTTTTTAAAAAGCATCCAACTACGGATAGACACATGGTCAAAACCAAAACGGTTAACAAAGAAATTTATTTTTATTTGGAGACTACCACACAACTCATTTATCAAGTCCAAATGGGAACATTAGAATTTCATGTCGGCAGCAGCCAAGTCCAAACTTTTCACCGCCCCGACATGATGATTTTTGATTTGGACCCAGACGACAAAGTCACCTTAAAGCAATTAAGAGATGCCGTCCGTAAATTAAAATCACTGCTGGAACAGCTCAATTTAACTGCTTACTTAAAAACCAGTGGCGGCAAAGGTTACCACATTGTAGTTCCATTTAAGGAAACGATGAACTGGCAAAAATTTCATGACTTCGCCGAACGAATTGCACAACTGGCAGAAAAGACTTGGCCGCAGATATTTACGACCAACATTCGCAAAGCCGAGCGCAAAGAAAAAATCTTTATTGATTACCTGCGTAATAGCAAGAACGCCAGCTGTGTCGCCCCCTATTCCTTGCGCGCCCGCAACGGCGCCACCATTTCCATGCCAATTCGCTGGCAAGATTTAGATACTATCAAACCCAATGGGGTTAACATAAAAAACTACAAAAAATATATCAGCGATGCGTGGTCAGATTTCCATTTTGTTAATTTTTACAATTAAATTTCGCGATTGTTTTCTTGTGGTTTTAAAAAATGAGATTTTTTCTTTTCGGCAATTTCCAGTTCTTTGTTATGACCATTCTCACAGAATAATTGATACTCCATAAACTTTACTTTCAATTTGTGCATTTTTTGGTCATAATCTGCCTGTTCGCCATAAGGATTCATATCCGAACCCAAAGCTTTAATCGCTTCAATTAATGCTTTTTCTTTATCGCCATATTCTTTTGTATGAAACCATTGATGATACATTTTTTTCCTCCTAAATTACTGAACGAATTATAACAATGTTTTTTTTATATTTCAAGTATAAAAAAACCTAACCCGCAAAATCCGAGTTAGGTTTTTAATTCACCACTTATTATCGCTTAGAACAAATTGGTAATGTTTGCCCATGTACCTGGGAAGAAGTGGAAAAGAACGATAATGGCTAACAAAATCAAGAAAGCAAGTTTGGTGATAAATGTGCGTTTTACCACTGCTTCGAAGCCAACAATAACTACGACAGCAAGTGCGGCATAATTCTTAATCACCATTAAGATGTTAAAGAATGTACCCTCTGGGATAAACGCCCAGTTCGCATTGATGATCAAAACAGCGTAAAGTACGATTGTTAAGACCGCCAAAATTTCACCTAAGATATCCAACACCTTTTCCCAACCTGAGTTATTTTTACTCATTCTTAAAAACCTCCTTTGTTTATCTCATTAATTTTAACATGAAGAACTTGCGCTAGTCAAAAAAAATTTAATCCGCAAGGTTTACAAAATTGTTCTTCCTTCGACCATTTCTTCGTTTTCGCCATGGTCAAAAAGTTTAAAATTGTCTTTATTTTTCAATGCACCAGCTAAAATAGCCACGGTAATGGGTTTTGGTGTATAAACATTCCCATTCTCTTCAGCATAATAACCCATTAAATAATTAACGCGACAGATACCTTGTAAGCGGTCCTTATTCCAAGAATCTTGTTTTTCGTTAAAGATAAAATCTTTTTTATTTCCGGTTAACAAGCAACAACGCTCCATTGTTGACCACGCCATAATAAAACTATCATTTGTTGGAACCTCTTGACCGACAGCCGCCATATAAACTTTTTTCATTGGCGAATCATAATGTTCTCCTTCAAAAATGTGTGACTCACAATAAGCATATGCCAACTCGTCCGCAGCTTTTCTTTTGGCAGTATATTTTTCAGAATTCACATCAGGGAAATAGCAACACTCTTTCATGAATTCTAATAAATTTTGAGAATGCTTGCTTTCGTGAAAGACTGGTTCGAGAATTTTCAAGCGGAGTTCATCTTTTTTTAAACTTTCATAAATGCGAAGATAATAATTCAAATCTTTCGCCAAGAGAGGGTCATTAATTTGATCTCTTCTTACATGATTATATTTTTTCTTTAACATATGAAGGTATGCTAAATGACGCAACGCATCCGAATCAACCGCAACATATAAAGGTTTATTTTCCATCGCTATCACCTTCGTCAATTTTACATTGGTTCTTGTTTACAAAATCAATAAATTCCGCACTTAATTCATCACTGTTTTTTGTGTACATTTCGGCTTGCACTTTTTTGTCATTTTCCGCAAGCTCTTGAAAAAATTGTTCAATTTCTTGTTCCATAATTTTACCTGTTTTTAGAATAACATTTTTTTATTTTTTAATCAAAACATTTCCCCAAAAAAATATATTAAAATTTGATTTTGAAACCGCCATAGTTCGTATTACTTAGAGAGTAGCGACAAATGGAGATTATGGTTAAACATTTTGTTGGTTTAATGACTCTTCGTTTTTTAATTTATAGCGCTGTTTTTGATAAAATAAATAGAAAATTAAAAATGCTATTATTGAAACGACTAATCCGTATATTGAAATAGTAGTAAACAATCCTAAACATAGGAACACTATATATATAACACTAAATAGTGCACAGGTTATAATTTCTATAAGGTTAGTAATCATATTTCTTTTGACATATTTATAAGTTTCTATGGGCCAATTCAAAGACTTACCACCACTAACATATCCAGTTGGGCGATATCTGTCGCCAAGGAAATATAAACCGATTGCATAAGAAAGAATGTGGATTGCGCAACACAAGCAAAATTCAAACAATAATAACATGCCGCCGATCATTTCAGCGCCAACAAAAATGACTGGAATTATTGGAAAAGAAATTAATACAAGTGAAATTAATGCGTATAAACTAAAACCTAAAATTTTGCCAATCATCTTTAAAGCATTTTCATATTTATTAGCGTCCATGTTTCTCCTTAAAAAAGACTTAATCGAACTTTGGGCAGTTTGTGTAAACCTATTCAGGTATACCACAGTATGTCAATCACTTACAAATACTTGTGTTACCTATTAGTCTAGTTTCATAATCTCTTTAATTGCAGTAATCGTGATATCGGGCTTGATAAGAATTTCTTTTTCTTCTTGCTTCCATTCGTTGTTAATTTTTGATTTTAACCAGGCGGTTTTCACACCGAGAATTTTCACAGCAACTAAATCCTCAACAAACTCATCACTCACAAAAAGTATTTTGGAAAAATCTTCTGGTGCTATATCTTCAAATGCACTTAAATATACTTTTAAGTTTGGTTTGCGTTCTTTAATTATTTCAGATACAACAACTTTATCAAAATATTGTGCGAGATTGTCCCGTTCCAAAATGTAATCAACATTCTTTTGTGAATTATTACTGATGATACCCAAATAATAACCTTGCTTTTTCAATGTCTTAATTGTCACCACGGTATTATCATCAATGATATGTGATTCAAGTAGTAGCCTATCGATTGCTTGCAAATCCTCTTTAGAAATATTCAGGAGATGCGACAAATCGTGATAGACTTGCTCTTCATTGATTTTTCCAAGCGACAAAAGCAGTTGATAGTTCTTCCAATATTGAAATATATCTTTCCAACTTAAACTATATTTGTCCAGAATGCATTGGATTTCAGAGTCAGTATTCTTAAACGAACCAGCCAAAGTATATCCCCAATCAAAAAAGATGTATTTAATTTTATTCATTTTAAAACTCCTAGAATAGTTATATCTATTGTTTATAACACAAGTCTAAATCCTGCAACAGAAATATATAATAGTACTAAAACGACCCCGGTGGCTACCCGAGTGATAATGGCACAATAATTTATAAGCAAGATATAGAAATGAGTGAAAATAACATAAAAAAATTGCCGTTTGACTTTTGATTCAAACGACAATTGTCTGGCGGTACCAAGGCAACATAAAACGATTATCGTATAAATAAGCATTTTGTTTCTTTAAAAAGTTGATTTTTGTAGTGTTATAAGGTATTGTTATATAGGTATTCCTATAAAAGAATATTTGGAGAAAATTATGACTATTTCTAAATTAATTGAGAATATATTATATGAAAATAATCTTAATCAAAATGAGTTTGCTTTAAAGATAGATTCTACTCAAGCACAAGTTTCAGATTGGCTGAATGAAAAGAGTAAACCTAGTTATGACAAATTGAGAAACATCGGAAAGGTTTTTAAAATAGATGGAAATGAATTGTTGGATTTAACTAATACACAATTAGGTTTGATAAATGAACAAACATTGAAAGTGGTAGATTTGTTTGCTGGAGTTGGTGGATTAAGTTATGGTTTTGCAAATAATCCAATGTTCCAAGTAGTATTGGCGAATGAATATGATAAAGATATTGCAAAAGCATATTCGTTAAATCATCCAAATGTAAAAATGTTAAATTGCGATATTAAAGAAGTTACTGAAGAAATGTTAAAACAAGAAATAGATTGTTCTATTGATATTGTTGTTGGTGGACCACCTTGTCAATCCTATTCAACATTAGGTAAAAGGCAAAATGACGAAAGAGCCCATCTTTTTGAAGAATATTGTAGAATTTTAACTATTCTAAAACCTAAAATGTTTTTATTTGAAAATGTGACAGGAATCCTTAGTATGAACAAAGGACAATTATTTGAAGATATAAAAAAATGTTTTGAAGATATTGGGTATGATTTAAAGTATAAAACTTTAAATTCTGCAGATTATGGAGTGCCGGAGTTTAGAGAAAGGGTTATTCTTGTAGGAACAAGAAATAAAAACAATTTTGAATATCCCCTTCCAACACACGGGGAAAAAGAAGGATTAAAACCTTATGTAACATTAGAAGATGCTTTAAGTGATTTGCCTTGTATGGAAAGTGGCGAAGAAAATAAAATATATGCTTCTGAACCTACAAATGATTTTCAAAAATTTGTTCATGATTGTAAAGAATTAAAAGATAATCTATCTCCAAAAAATGGAGAACATTTGATTAGATTAATGAAAGCTTTGCCTGATGGTGGTTCAAAAGAAGACTTGCCAGAAGAATTAAGACCAAAAAGTGGTTTTGGAAATACTTATGCGAAAATGTGGTGGAAAAAACCTGCTCCAACCATTACTCGAAATTTTGCTTGTCCGTCTTCTTCAAGATGTATTCATCCAAGGGATTCAAGAGCATTATCAACAAGAGAAGGAGCAAGACTCCAAAGTTTTCCAGACAGTTATAAATTTTATGGTTCAACAGGAATGAAAAATTTACAAATAGGTAATGCTGTTCCACCACTTTTATCAGTAGCATTGGCTAAACAAGTTAATTTATTTTTTCAAAATAGGAAAAATTAACTATATCGTATACTGGAGATACATTTAAGGTAACTAAGAGACAAACAATTTAAAATTCCGTAATTTAGTTAAAGCAAAAAAGAATAATATTCAATCATTCTTTTTCTTTTTTGATTTTGCTAATTTTTCATAACTATGATGAAATTGTATACATCCGGGAATAATTTTTTTTGGACTATGCCATTGAACAAATCCAAATGGCAATTGTATTGTTGAACCATGTCCTCTATTTCCATAGTAAGTTTCAGTTTCTGCAATACTTTCAAAATATTTTTGCAAATCACTAATTAAAAACAAATCGTCGACAGAGTTTTCTCCGAGCTCATTATCATACCAAATAACATTTGACCACTCTGTTTTATCTTTTGCTAAACCACTAGCGAAACAAAATGTAACTAAATTAGATATATTATTCTTAAACCAGTCAAGCAAACATTCGTATAAATGTTTGTCATAAGCTTTTAAAGTGTCGGCAACAAGTCTATTTTTGCGAGTTTCGTAGGCTTTATTTGTACCTAATTTATTAACGATATTCAATGTGTCGTTTGCTTTTCCCCAATAAAGTTCAATTGCTCTTTTTACATCTTCGGGAATAACTTCATCAAATTGTTTTTCATATCCCAAAATAAAATTGTGAATTGGAATTAAATAAACTTGTCCACCCAAGCTCTTTTTTATTGAGATATTAAAAGCAGCTCCGTCATTTAAAAAAACTTTAAGGTCAGTTTTTGACTTTGTTGTATTCCCTAGAACAGAAACAACATTTTTCTCATTAAGTCCACCTACTTCTACTTTTAAAATTTTACAATTGGATTTTCCAAGTCTTTCTAAAAATTTAGCTTGGAATGTACCTTTATCAGAAAACAATTCTTTTACCAAGTTTTCATTTTCGTGTCCAGATAATTTTGCATATTTCCATCCTTCAGCTCTATTTCTCTGTATTGTCATATCTTCTCCTTAGTTTTAAAACTAAAAACTTGTTTACTAATACATAAATATACTTTCGCTATCGTAAATTTTCAAGTATATATTTTCCCTTCAAAAAACCTAAGCAAATAAAAAGTTCGATTTAAGTTTTTATTGGAAAAATTTTTGACCTCAACTGGACACAAAGTTATTAATCATTACGCCTGCTCTATTAAAATTTTTAAATTTTTTAAAGCTGATATTAAACTTTCTAACATAGGAATTCTCCTTTAAATAAAATACCCAACTAAATGTTCAGTTGGGTACATATTGGCGGGACGCAGGTAATGTGATTTGTCACTGTGTTTAATCTCGCTGATACATAAACCTTGATATCTGTAATACATAATTTTTCTACTTTTATTGTCCTTTGTAAATCAGAATTATTTCGCAAGTTTCAAAAACTTACACCCGTGCTGATTTTTTTTGTAATTAATTCGTAGGCTTTTTTTACATCATATTCGTCTGTAATCTTGATTTCCAAGTTTTTTATGGCTTGCAGCATTCGTTCTTTTGCTTGAAGAATAGTTGTACCATCCTTCCCAGCGAAATCTTCCAAATGTTCATACTCAAGCAACAAACCTAAACCTTCTACATTTTGTAAAGCCAATTCAACACCATCTTTTTCGTAAACCCAGTAATCATATTTGACCTGAACAAGTTCTTGAAAATGTAATGCCAACAGCAATAATTTTGCTTGCTGAACATCATCAATGTTAACATTAATCTTTTCTTCCGTGAGTGTTACGTCTCCTTGAAAAACTTTGTTTTTGTATGTTAATTTTTGAAAAACGTCTTCACCGGCACGGATACAACGAACCAGAACACACCGTTTCAAGAAATCCGCAATATTATTTTCTCTTAGCCCAAATAAACTTTGGCAAAAATAAGTGTCATCTATATACCCTACTTCACGTTGCTGAAATCCAAGTTTTAACAATTTTTCTTTCACTTTGTCTATGTTTTCTAACACACGCGTAGTAATCTCTATTTGTTTCATAAAATGAATGTATCAAACAAATATTGCTTTGTCTATTTCAAATAAAAAAAAACTAAACCGATAAGTTCGATTTAGGTTGCTTTTGGCGGCATGTGGTCTAAATTGTTTGAACTATTAACCATAACTGTTTCCACTGTTTGTTTAAGAGCATCGATATCATCAGGAATTTCTTTTGAAGATAAGTGCGTATCGGAAAAGTTGTATGTAATTATCACTTTGTCGTTATCTATTATAATTTCGCGGATTAAATATCTGACTATCGTTTTTCGAGCAGAAATAAGTTTCATATCCCCTTTCATTGCAGATGTTAAATATTGTTTAATTTTCTCTGGTGTTAAATATACATAGTTCCGTTGCTTTTCTTGTTCTATATCAAATTCATATTGTGAGATAATTGTTTCTAATTCCTTTAAGCGAGTTTTTGTTTGTTCTGTAACTATGCCTTGTTCAAGTGCAGCAATTAAATTTTGACTTGCTTTTACTGCTTCATTGCGTTTACTTTCTAATGCTTTAAGATTGACTTGCTCCTTACTCATCTTTGTATGTAGTGCGTAAATTCGGTTTGAAATTTCTTCAATTAAATTTTTCTCATTCAAGAGATGCCATGTCGTTAGAATTACTAAGTCTTCTAACCATTGCTTATTAACAGATTGAAAATTACACTTTGCTTTTTTACGGCGACGACTGAGACAACTATAATAGTAATAAATTTTACCAGTACAACTTGTTCCACTTTCGCCAACTATCATTCTTTTACAACAACCACAAACTAATTTGCCAGAAAGTACAAAATCATAAACATCTTTTTTGCGACTGGGTGAGCACTTGTTTGCTTGACGAATAGTTTGAACTCTTTGCCAAACATCTTTGTCTATGATTGCTGGATAAATATTGGTATAAACTTTGCCATTATGTTTTGTGATGCCAATATACTTTTCATTTTGGATAAGTTTGTAAATCATTGACTCTGTAATGTACTTCCCTGCTTTGGTTATTATCCTGCGTTGCTTTAAGTCATTGGCAATAAACTTTGCTGTATAGCCAGCTGCATATCTTGCAAATATCTCTTTGACTACTTCGCTTTCAACTGGATTAATAACATTCTTTTTATTTACAATATCATAGCCATATAATTGATGACCACCTGTAAATTGTCCTTTTAGATAACTTTCGTTAAGTCCTCGTTTAACCTGTTGAGACAACTCTGCGGAATAATATTGGTTCATACCTTCCAGTAAGGACTCTAAAATAATACCTTCTGGTGTGTCGGGTATGTTTTCCATGGCAGATAAAACTTTGATACCGTTTTCTTTTAATGTGCGTTTATGTATAACGCTTTCGTATTTATTACGGCTGAAACGATCTAGTTTATAAACTATGACATAATCCCATTGTCGTTTGTTACTATCGTGTAACATGCGTTTGAAATCTGGGCGATTATCATTAGTACCAGTCATTGCTCTGTCGATATAAGTATCTACAATCAAAATCTGATTGTTCTTCGCAAACTCTTGACAGACCCTTAACTGACCTTCGATGCTCTGCTCGGTTTGGTTATCGCAACTGTACCGAGCATACACAACTGCTGTTTTCATTTTAACCTCCTTATTGAATATTGTTTTGTCTTGCGACAGCCACGAGTTAAACGGAATTGTTACGGAGTTTTTAGTTTGTGATTTTCTCTCACGGTCAAGGGTTGCAAGGCAATTTACTTTACCCTTGACCGCGAAACAATTTCGTTTACACCCTGGCGGAACAAGACATTTTTTGTTCTCACTTGTATATAAACAAGCACACATCTAACTGCCATTATCTATTTACTCGTATCAAGACAAGCGCACGCCAGGATCTCACTTTACTATTTTTAAGATGTTTTCTAATAGTTTTAGATAAAATATCTTATCTATATTTTGAATATTTGGTTCATTGGTTAAGATTATTTTAACTTGCATTTTTACTCCCTTTAAGAACAAAAGTTCAATGGGAATGCTAACAAATTTGAATTTCAAATTGAATGACATTAGTTAGCAAGTTTTTGATTAGACTTGATGTTATTTGATATTTACTTAAAATTAGTTGATATAACTTAACCATTTTTGTCGAAACTTGCTTCTTCGCTTGTAAACAATGTCGATACTAATGTTTAGAAATTCAGCAGTATTGTTTACTGTTGCACCACTGTAAAGATAAGAAAGAATTTGTCTTTCTAATGAATTTGATGTAACTGTCCTAACTATATCTTTAGCTTTGGAATAGTCAATCGGTTCGTCCATTGTTTCTGGTGTCGGAATGTATGGTAAAACTTCATCGTCTACTTCGTTATTGTTTACTTTGATTTGTTTACGAATATAGGCATACATCGCCTTAAAACAAGCTAATCTAATAGTCATACCATTGAATAAATCACCTAATTGATAACCAATAAAATTGCAAAGAAAGCATACCGTTTCTTGCACAATATCAAAGCCATCGCTGTATATATCCGTTGTATTGCGATGATATAAATCAAAGATTATGTCCTTGTGTAAATAGTCTAAATTGCCTTAAGCATATTGTAGTGAGCCTTTTACGGCTTTTAAAGCAATGGCTTTACCTAAATCAAGAATGTTTTCTTTTGTGATTACCGTGTTATCTGTTAATTGTGTTTTCATATATTTATTTCTCCTTTTGTCTGCCTTTTGGCAAAAGGAAAAAACGCATAGTTTGACTATGCGGAAGTATGTTTGAAATTATTAAACCACTGTCAAGTAAACAGAGAGACATCTCCCTTGACAGCGGTGAAAACCATGTAAAAACCAAATCCAAAAGGAAACGACAAAAGGGGAAAGACAACGGCGGAAAAAGAAATTGGGGTTGGCAGAAAGCCTCGCGTGCCACCCCCAAGTTTCGCCGTCGGTTTTGCAGAGTTGTGTGCTTGTCCT
>JAFYKU010000038.1 GCA_017537405.1 Clostridia bacterium | reverse complement strand
GTTACCTCCCCATCTTTTTTTACCTTGACCACAGCTTTTGCAACCTTATTTGTCACAAATGTCATATCTCCATTAACCGTAATTTCAACAGGATACTCCGTAAAAACTTCATCACTTCCTTCCAATTGCCAACTGTTATAATAATGCGTTTCTGTTTCGGGTTCAAGTTCTAATAACGCTTTTTCTCCATGTTTAAAATAAAGTGTCTGTATTACCTCCCCATCCTTTTTTGCCTTGACCACGGCTTTTGCGACTTTATTTGTCACAAATGTCATATCTTCGTTGACTGTAATTTCAACAGGAAACTCCGTAAAAATTTCATCACTTCCTTCAATTTGCCAACTGTCATAATAATGCGTCTCTGTTTCAGGTTCAAGTTCTAATAAAACTTTTTCTCCATGTTTAAAATAACGCGTCTCTACTACCTCTCCATCCTTTTTTTCCTTGACCACAGCTTTTGCAACTTTATTTGCCACAAGTGTTACATCGTTTTGAATAAAAAAATCATTAATAACTTTTTCACCACTTTCATACATCCAACCTTGATAATAATGGGTTTCAGTTTCAGGCGCATCTTCTAACAAGTAAACTCTATTACCTTTTGGATAAGTTTTAGTTTCATAAACAACATCATTAACTTTGTAAGTAACACTTACCCATAGGCTACTACTATTATCAGCATTATTACGATTTATCCAGGTTCGCAGACCAACATAACCGACAAAACCGATTAAAATAATAACAACCCATGCAAATAATTTTTTCATATATTTTTTCCTTTCAAAAGGGCCACAATTAAGCCCTACAAATATAGTTTACTGAAAAAAAAAAAAAAAAAAACAAGTGCTTTAAAAAAAATCACACCAATTTTAGCCAAAGTTGATTAAGCACTTTAAGTCCGGCTTCGGTTGCAATAGCATGTGTCGTTGTTAGTTTGATTAAGCCATGCTCCACCAATAAATTAAGTATCTCCTCTTTCCCTTTTAATAAATCTAACGCGATTCCCGAACGCAAACGCAATCCCAACATAATTTTTTCATGGCGAATACTTTCTTGTGTACGCGTTTGGATATCTTGTTGTTTGTAATTTAAAATTTCGCTACTATTACAAAAGCGCTGGTTATTTAAAAGCGAATGTGCACCAGCACCAAAACCTATATACTCGCCACCGGTCCAGTAAACCATGTTGTGCCGAGATTCGTAACCTTTCCGCGCGTAATTACTAACTTCATAACGCTCAAACTCGGAAGGTAAATTGACGGGTTCGTCCGTGTCCAAAACACACTCATCATTTTTTGTTAACGAATAAATTGAAATATGTTGAATCATATTTAGTACTGCATCTGGCGGTGTTACAAAAGCGTGGTTTGGAATATCTTTAATCAGGTCGATTGAAAGATTATCAAAGTACTCGTGTGCCAATTTAATCGCATTTATCGCCTGTTTAACGCCATGTAAGCGCCCTAGAACGCGCAGAGTGTTCGAATCAAAGGATTGCACCCCCAAACTTAAACGGTTAATACCGACACGGCGGTAAGCCGCACACTTATCGGCAGTAAACGAATTTGGGTTGGCTTCAATAGTCACTTCCCCATGACATTGCGGCAGGCAATTAAACAACATTTTTAACTGTTCGGGCGATAATAAACTAGGTGTTCCCCCTCCAATGTATATAGTTTTAATTTCATAATCATGAAAATTAAAAGCACGGATTTCTGCACACAAGCGTTGCAAATATTGGTCAATATCTTGGGTTTGCGTGCAAGAAACAAAATCACAATAGCCACATCTTTTTTCACAAAAAGGAATATGCACATAAACCGACAAAGGTTTCAATGGTTTCATTAGATTTTTAAAATCTCCACAAAAGCTTCGCTGGGCACTTCAACACTACCCAACATACGCATCTTCTTTTTGCCGGCTTTTTGTTTTTCCAACAACTTCATTTTACGCGTAATATCGCCGCCATAGCATTTTGCCAAAACATCTTTGCGCAGCGCTTTCACGGTTTCACGCGCAATAATCTTACCACCAATCGCAGCTTGAATTGGCACTTCGAACATTTGTCTCGGAATAATGTCTTTTAAGCGTTCTGCCAAAGCCTTTCCCTTTTGATAAGCCACGGACTCATGAACAATCAAAGACAAAGCGTCACAAATTTTGCCATTCAACAAAATATCCATTTTAACCAAATCTGAGCGTTGATAACCTGCGGCTTCATAATCCAAGCTGGCGTAGCCATGACTGCAACTTTTCATACGGTCAAAGAAATCATAAACAATTTCGTTCAAAGGTATTTGGAAGTTTAGCAGCGTACGATTATTATCCAAATGTTGCATATCCACGAAGACACCACGCTTATTGGTTGCCAAATCCATTAACGCACCAATGTATTCGGGCGGTGTCCACATTTTCAAAGTGACAATTGGTTCTTCGTAATAATCAATTTCGGCGGGCTTTGGTAAATTACTTGGATTAGACACATTTAAGGTACGCCCGTCGACTGTGTGCACAATATAGCTAACACTGGGCGCGGTAGTAATAATTTCCAAATTGAATTCGCGTTCTAAGCGTTCAGTAATAATTTCCATGTGTAACAAACCTAAGAATCCAACACGGAATCCAAAACCCAATGCAGTACTGGTTTCTTTGGTGAACTCCAAACTGGCATCGTTCAATTTTAATTTTTCCAAAGCATCTTTCAGTTCACCGTACTTGTCGCCGGCAATCGGATAAATACCGGTAAAAACAACCGGCAAAACTTCTTTGTAACCCGGTAAAGCTTCACATGGTTGTTCAGCAGAAGTAATTGTATCGCCAATTTTGATTTCGCTGACCGCTTTAATGCTGGCACAGATGTAACCAACATCGCCAGCGCTTAATTGTTTACAAGGTGTTTGCTTAGGCGTAAAGAAACCGACTTCGGTAACTTCATATTCTTGATTGGCAGCCAACATTTTAATTTTATCACCAACTTTCACAGTTCCATCAAACAAACGCACCAAGCAAACGGCACCTAAAAAGTTATTATAATAACAGTCAAACAATAAAGCTTTTAAAGGTTGATTCACATCACCAGTCGGCGCAGGCAGCAATTCGATAACTTGTTCCAAAACTTGGTCAATGTTGGTACCGTTCTTCGCAGATATTGCGGGAGCTAATCCGGCGGGGACACCAATGACTTGTTCAATTTCAGCACGCACTTTTTCCACATCGGCCGCTGGTAAATCAATTTTGTTAATGACAGGTAAAACTTCCAATTGGTTATCAATCGCCAAATAAGCATTGGATAAAGTTTGAGCCTCGACACCTTGTGTTGCATCAACAAT
>JAFYKU010000037.1 GCA_017537405.1 Clostridia bacterium | reverse complement strand
TTAAATATTTACATCAGGGTACATTCCATTAAAGTGGTTAACAATACATTCTTTGCTGTCGTTAATGACAATGAAAATATCTTTAATACCAGTTTCAATTACTTGATCTAAAATAACTTGTAATAAAGGTGTTGTTTGTACCGGTATCATTTCTTTGGGTTGCGATTTTGTGTAAGGCATCATGCGTGTTCCTTTACCTGCACATAAAATAACGGCTTTTTTTACTTGTTGTTTTTCCATATGTAAACCTCAACTTTTGTTTAATTTTATTCAAAGTTTTAAACCTTTGAACAAAAAAAATATATCATGTAAAAAACTTATACTGCAACTAAAAAATGTTTACTTGATACGGAATGTAAGTAGTTTTTCGCGTACTTGTTCGGCGCGTTTTTGGTCACAAATAATTTGGTCAGCATTATGTAAGTTGTGATTTGTTGCAATTGTTGCTGGTTGGGTAATGAAAAATAAATCATCAACTATGCGATTATTACGGAAAGATAAAATCTTTAATCCGATACCAAGTTTAATCCATACTAATTGTTCAATGGCTTCATTACTCGATAATAGGTGGGCGTTAGTTAGTAAACCCCAAGCGCGCATAACTTTATCAATAATTTTATCAGGTGACTTCTGCCACAATTCGCGTTGTAAACTAAACTCTGTAGTAGCGATGCGAGTGACAACTTGGTCAATCATATTAAGAGCTTCGATATCTGACATTGTTAAACATTCTTGGTTTGAAATTTGATATATGCAACCTTGCGAGCTGCTATTTTCACCATAAATCCCACGAATAGTTATCTTTTGATTGTTTAATTCTTTAAAGATAGCAGTTATTTTGTTTGTAATAGTAAGTGCGGGTAAATAAATCATTACGCTGGCGCGTAGTCCGCCGCCAAGATTTGTTGGACATTTGGTTAAATACCCTAAGTTAGGGTCTTTTGCAATATCGAATTCGGATTCTAATTGGTCGGCAATTTGTTTTGCTGTTTGATAAGTTTGAGCTAAATCATAACGGTTGGCAATTGCTTGAATACGAAGATGGTCTTCTTCGCCAAGCATGATATTAGTTGTATTATCTGTGTTTGTGACAAAAACGCCATATTTGGCGTTATTAAGAAAATCAGCACTGATTAAGTGTTGTTCAAAGAGACTGTCACGAACAGGAAGCTCATCAAGGTTAAAGGCCGTTAAGTCGCATTGATGACGAGTAATGCTATTTGCAATATTGGCATAAAAGCTACGGTCCTGATAATTAAAAGGAATGTGTGCAATATTACGGGCTAGGCGTATGCGTGTTGTTATGACGAGATTATTTAAGTTCATTGATATACGGCTCCAATTCTTTTTTGAAATATAGGTAACAATCCGAACAGCCAAGGAATCCAGTTTTAACAAAGTCATTATAATCATAGCCACAGTTGCCACAGATTTTGGATTGTACATGAGGTACTGTAAAAGCTTTGACTACTGGTTCAGGTAGTGATTTTGTTGAATATATTTTTTTGATCGGTTCTTGAAGAGTGATCATAAAATTAGTATACAATACTTCGTAAAAATACTACAATTAAATATGAATGTTTTGGGCTTTTCGGGAAACTTAAAACGGATTTGGTTTTTTGCGAATCGGGCAGCTGGTAATAAGGGGCAAAAGATCTCGCCGATTCATTTGCTTTATGCTTGTAGTCTAACAAGCGATTGTTTGGCTTGTGTAATTTTAAATAGCGAAGGCATTACTTCGGAACGCATTGCAGCGACTCCGTCAGCTTTTTTCGCAGACAAAAGTGCCCAAGAAATTTTCACATTAGCCGAAACACAAAGTTTATTATTAAATCACCCTGAAATTTACACTGAAGATTTATTATATGTATTATGTTCAAAGTGCAAACAATCAAGGTCTGTTGTAGATAAAATTAACCCAGGCGCTTCAAAACGCATTTTACAAAAAATTACAAACCAAGTGCCTGTAGATCAATTAGCACAAGAACGCGTAGTTCACAAACCAGCGCCGGTTCAAGTAGTACAAAAACCAGTAATTGAACCCACAAAATTTACAGAATCTACTTCGACCAGTAATGGTGTGGACAACGGAGAATTGTCCCCATTTTTAACAAGCTACGGGCAAGATTTAACAGCAAAAGCGCGTGCCGGAAAAATCGAACGCGTTATTGGGCGTGAAGATGAAACGGATCGGTTAATTGAAATTCTTTGCCGCAAGACGAAAAATAATCCTGTGTTAATTGGTGAAGCAGGTGTGGGTAAGAGTGCTATTATTGAAGGTTTAGCTATTCGTATTGTAAGTGATAAAGTCCCGGAAATATTACAGAATAAAATTCTTTACTCATTGGATATTGGTTTGTTGTTAGGTGGTTCTAAATACAGGGGTGAATTAGAAGGGCGTTTAAATAAAATTTTGCAAGAATTAAAAGACCGCGAGGACATCATCTTATTTATTGATGAAATTCACAATATTGTTACTAGTGGAAATAAAGAGGGTGAGATGGGCGTTGGCGAAATTTTAAAACCTGCCTTAGCTCGGGGAACATTACGCTGTGTTGGTGCAACTACGATTGATGAATATCGTCAATATATTGAAAAAGATCCTGCGTTGGAACGCCGCTTTGATCCGGTAATGGTTTATCCACCTACACCAGAACAGTCTGTTTCAATTTTGGAGGGTTTGGCTTCAGGTTTTGAAAACTATCATAAAGTGCGTATTAGTCAAAGTGCAATCACATCGGCAGTTTTGTTATCCAATCGCTATATTTTTGATCGTAATTTACCAGATAAAGCCATTGATATTCTAGATAAGGCTTGCGTTAAAGCCAAAATTAAAGCAGGTAATAATACTTGTCCATTAATCACTAACAATGAAATTGCAACCGTTATTTCGGAAATGACAAAAATTCCGTTGAACAAAATTAATGTCGACGATCAAAAGAATTTAATGAATTTAGAAAAAGAATTACAGAAAGTTGTTATTGGTCAAGATAAAGCCGTAAGTGCAATTGCAAAAGTAATTCGTCGTAATCGTAGCGGAATTAATGATGCGAATCGTCCGATTGGTTCGTTCTTTTTCTTGGGACGAACTGGTGTGGGTAAAACAGAAGTGTGTAAGCATGTTTCTCAAATTTTACATGATACAGAAAAAGCATTTATCAAGTTGGATATGAGTGAATACAGTGAATCACACAGTGTTAGTAAAATTGTAGGTGCGCCTCCTGGATATGTTGGTTATGAAGACGGTTCAAACTTGTGCAACCGCGTACGCCACAATCCATATTGTTTAGTGCTGTTTGATGAAATAGAAAAAGCCAATGTTGATATTTATAATTTGCTTTTGCAAATTTTGGACGAAGGTCGTTTAACAGATTCACACGGTAAAGTTGTATCTTTCCGCAATGCGATTATTGTTTTGACTTCAAATGTCGGTGTTAGTGATATTCCAACCGATCATGATGTAACTCCTGAAGAAGAAGAGCAATTTATGTTGGAAGGAATGCGTAAAAAATTCAGTCCAGAGTTTATTAATCGAATTGATAATGTGATCGTCTTTAATACACTAACACGCGAAGATATTGAAAAAATTGTTAAATTGCAAATGGATAAATTAACCAAACGGTTATCTGCTGTTAATGTTAAAATGGAATATACCAGTGCTGTGGTTAGCTGGATTGCGGAAAATGGTTATCAAAAAGTTTATGGTGTGCGCCCAATTCGCCGTTTAATCCAAACTCAAATTGAAGATAAAATTTCGGAACAAATTATTACTCGTCAAGTTGAAGCAATTAATATTGATGTAGTTGACAATGCTATTGAAGTTCAATCAATTCGTTGATAATTTTTTAAATCTATTGTTCGGTGTTCTGAGTTTGAATTTTCGTTGTTAGTATTTTTTTGACTGAAAAAATTTAGTATTTGTGTAAGCCCACCAGATAATAAAAATTTAATGAGTAATGATTGTAAATCACTATTTGTTGTATTAGTATTATTTGGATTTGCTTGTTTGTTCGTGTTGGTATTTTGCAGCAGGTTTAAGATATTAGTTAAAGTATCGTCTTCCATTATTATTCCTTTTTATTTTTGATTTTTAATCGTTTGAATAATTTTAGCAAGGCGAGTTCTTTGGTCTTCATTGAGCATAGGGCTAATAATTTTAATTAATTTTTCTAAATCACCTAATGTGCCATTTTGTTTTTTTAATTTAATTTGTTCAGTAAATAGTTCAATTAATTCTTTATCACTATGCTTGGATAATCGTTCGATAATTTTTTGATTAAATTCCATATACTTTTGTATGAAAAGTTGTTATATTATGTGTATGTTTGTAGATAGCGTTGATATTACTATTCAAGCCGGTTCTGGCGGTACCGGGGCAGCAACATTTTACCGTGATACTTTAACCATGTTTGGTGGACCTAATGGTGGTGATGGTGGACATGGAGGCAATGTTTATTTTGAGGGAACAAACAACATGGATAATTTGGTTGATTTTCATTACAACCAAAAGTTTAAGGCTGGCGATGGC
>JAFYKU010000036.1 GCA_017537405.1 Clostridia bacterium | reverse complement strand
CGTAAGGATAAGTTTCTGCAGATTCATATTATTCGCCCTCCTTGGTATCGGATTTGACAAGCTGCTTTACCGCCTGGTTGGTGCCAGTTGCAGAAAGGCCGCTGGCTGCGCCGAGTACGATGGCAACGAGAATGTTCTGCGTCTCCATCATGCCCGGTACGCAATAAAACGCGACCACACCGCAAATTGCGCCGAGAACGCAAGCGATCAGCGGAATGAAGCGCTTGAACTTGGCATCGCCGCCACACGCGGTTTTGGTGATGTCGATGATGGTGTACACGATTGCCGCCAATGCGGGAATGGTAGTGATTTCGTACATAGTGATCCTCCTTTACTTATGTGCCTGTTGGTTTAGGTGGGTTTCGATCTTACTGATCGCGTCGGTAACGGGGCCGTTACAGCCCTGTTCTTTCAAACCCATAAGGCAAGCCCAGATACCTTCAACAAGGATGCTCTGTTCTTCCTTAATGGATTTGATGTCTTTGTCCTGCTTCTCCTGCTTGAGAAACCATTTGTATACGGCAAACACCGCGCCGAAAATAACGCCGAGCGCCGTAATCGTTGCTGCGAGTGCAGTGATATTGATCTCCATTGCTTTACCTCCTTACTCCAGCCATGACGGACGCTCCGGCACAACCAGTGTTTCTGTGACATTGAGCCACGCCTTGTACCATGAGCGCAGTTCCAATAGCTGCGGTATCGAAACACCTTCGTACCACAGCTGTCCCCGGTTGATTACGGAAAAGCATTCGGTTTCCCGCCGCTGCCGTAATGCAGATTTTGTCTGCTCCTGCTCCTGCGAAGCGTGTCGTTCTTTGTCGAATAATGCGGTGCCGTCATGCACCTTGTATGCTGCGAAGTGACTTTCGAAGTGGAAGACATCTTCTGGATCGGGGATCTCAATGCCGTCCACTAATGCGCCGATCAGCGCGTAGCTTTTGATGAAGCCATGTTCGTCCAGTAATACCTGCATGCTGCACCTCCTTAGTTGATGCCGTATACATTGGTGATGGATCCTGTTCCATTGCCAATGGTCAGTGTTACCGTAGTACTGGAATATTTGAGCTTAAATCCGCGATAGTTCAATTCGTCTGCCAGCTGGTAACTCACATCAGATGTGGTAATCAGTGCTTTGGGAATGACCATTGACATTTTCGATGCACCCGAACTTGGTACACCGACAATGATGTACGCGTTGTAATTGCCGTAATTGAATGTGGTGCTACCGCTGCTCAATGTACCGCTGTATAGCGATGTACATGCAACGCCAAGATTCGTTCTTGCCGCTGCTGCTGTGGTACCGCCAGTGCCGCCTTTGCTGACTGGGATTGTCGCACCGCCAGAGTGATACACCGTATATCGAGTGCCGGGGTGAGTGTCGGCATCGCAGTTCGGTGCATAGTACAGAGTGCCCGAATAGGAATACAGTCTGTCCCATGTAGTGCTGCTACGGTAGAAGTTGATGCCTTCGCCCTGTGAGTCAACAGCGTCTTGGAAGTACAGACCGTTAATGCCGATGATGTCCGAGTTTTGCATGCTGATACCGTACACATCGTCGATCCAGTACTGATTGCCTGTTATATTGATGGCCAGCGGCGCGATTGTTCTGCCGTTGATGATATTGGTGATTGCTGCAGCAGCCGTTGTTGCGCCGGTACCACCTTTGGCGATCGGTACAGCCGATGACAAATTGCTTGGTGCAATCGTGCCAGAAAGTGATGTTGCAGTAACTGCTCCTGCATTGACCGCGCCTTCCAGCTTTGTATCACCGACCACATGCAGTGCTGCCGCTGGGTCTGGTGTGTTGATGCCAACCTTCTTTTTTCGAAGTGCCACCAGCGGTGTGCCTTGCGGGATCGTGAAATACAAGCTCAGCGACGACAGCGTGTTTAACTGATCTCGAATGTACAAATGAAAATCGTAAGACGAGTTCGCGTCCAAGCTACACAACTCCAGATTGGAAAACGAAAAGCTGGTGCCGCTTTGTGTTACCGAACTGGTGATGGTCGTATACGAGCCGTAGCTGCTGGCGCTGGTGAGCTTGTATCTGTATTGCACATATTTCAGACTGTTCTTCTGTGTGCCGCTTACCGTGATCGGAGAAATGCTGCCGTTAAATGTCAGCTGCATTTCTGCTTCGATATCATTGGTGCGTCGAAGCGAAACGGACGACACCTTCGGTTTTGCATAAGCAATGACCGTGATCGTCTGAGTGCTGCTAACCGTGTATCCACGGGAGTCGGTGGCGGTAACCACCACATCCAGCGATCCCGACTTTGCGATAACATCGAGGTCGATTTCTGATCCATCCGTATTCGATTCCGTTACACCATTGCAGGTGGCAGCATAGCTGACGATAGATGCGCCGTTCTTTGCTGTGGCCGTACCCGGTGTTACATACAACCATGAGTATCCTTGAATGAATAACTGATTGTTGCCGGTGACAGTCGATGTGGTGGATCTACCGTCCTTATAAGTGAAAGCCGTCATCGTAGGTGCGGAATTCGCTGCAGTCGTTTGCACCGTACATGTCGTAGTCGATGTACTGCCGATCTGCGTCGATCCGCTTTTGGTTACCACCTTGATCGTGGCCGTAAAAGACTTAACGCTGGCCATGGCGTTCAGAAGCGTTGTGCGCTCTGCTGCGGTCAGCGTCAATGATCTATTTGATGTGCCTGTTGTCCATGTTCGCGCCGTCAATGCCAGATACTCTGTGCTGCCGTTGTAGATGGAAACATAGTAGCTGTAGGATGCGTCGTACACCGTTACATTCGGTGCAAAAGTTACGGTTGCTGCATCTGCTGTGATTGTCGGGCAACTGTTGATAATCGCGCCACCGAGCGTCTTTGCTGAAACCGCGCTGGATGTACCATAGACTTGGTTACTTTTCTTTCGTGCTTTAACCTTGACCGAGTATGTGGTGTTGGGCGAAAGCGAGGAAAGTGTCGTGTTTGCGCTTGTACCTGCCGTTGTAGAAAACTGCGTCCAGTTGGTGCCACCATTGGTGCTGTACTGCCAGATGTCCGCTGTTGCAGAGGATGTGGCGCTGATCTTGAATCCGTTTGCCGTAATGTTACTTACGGAACAGGACACCGTCGGCGCCGTTCGGTCGATGGAATCCAGATCCACCGTGGTGGATGCGGTAATCGTGCCGATGCTGGTTCCGCTATAAGTACCGCTGAATCGCCACGATGCCGACAATGCTACGCCAGTTTTTGTGCCGTCTGTGTTATGTGCAACGCGGACGGTGTATGTTTTCAGTAGCGTGGTATCGTAGCCTGCGACGCTATCGCTGATCGCTGCTGCCGTGTAGGTTTCAGACACGCCGTTAATGGAAACGGTCGAGTCGGAACGCGATCCTACCGACAGCGTGTAGTATTTCAGATATACATTCAGCGTCACATCGGAATAGTTGCCTGTAATGCTCTGCGTTGCCGACCAAGTACAGTAAAGGCCGAAGTTATCAACTGGGTATTTACTGAATGATCCAGATAGTGCCATGCCTTACCTCCTTAGTCCAGAATGACAATGTTCAGTCCTTCGGATGCCGTGGGCATCGGGACGAACTTTGTTTTACCTACCGTGAGTTCGCCATCCACGGTGGTTTTCTTTGTTTTCGTTTCGTCTTTGTTCAGCGTGAAGATGACTTCTTCGTTGTAATAGCCGCTGAACTCCGTGTTACTGATAACCG
>JAFYKU010000035.1 GCA_017537405.1 Clostridia bacterium | reverse complement strand
GAACACCAAACACAAAAAACTTACTTAGTCCGTGACCCATTGGGTATCAAATCATTATTTTACATAATCCATGATAATACTCTAATTTTTTCATCGCAAATCAAGGGTTTGCTAGCTCACCCAGATGTTGCACCCTGTGTCGATATGAACGGTTTACGCGAATTGTTCGGAGTTTGCCCTGCGCGAACACCGGGCAAAACCGTATACAAAAATATTTTGGAAATTAAACCGGGCGCATATGGATTGTGGCAAAATAATAAACTGGTCACCCGCACTTACTTTAAATTAGTCAGTCGCCCACACCGCGACAGCAGTACCGCAACCATGCAAAAACTAAAAGACATACTCACGGATACTATCCAACAACAACTCGCCACTAAACAAAAAGTCGGCTTGATGTTAAGCGGTGGATTGGATTCCAGCACACTTACCGCACTGGCAACCCACAACAACAAACACTATCCCACCTTTTCCGTGGATTATGTGGGCAACCAAGAAAATTTTCAACCGACCGATTTTTCACCTACCCGTGATAATTACTACATTGACTTAGTCGCTCGTCAATATAAATTGGTTCACAATTATAAAGTATTAAACTCGGCAGACTTGTGTCATAGTTTACATGATGCACTCTTGGCGCGCGATTATCCTTCCATGGCAGATATTGATAGTTCTCTTTTGTTATTTTGTCGTTCGTTGAAAAAAGATATTGATGTTTGTTTCAGTGGTGAATTCGCAGACGAAATCTTCTGTGGCTATCCATGGTTTTATCGTGCAGATACCGACAAAGCCACCACTTTTCCCTGGGCGATTGATTTATCCGTACGCGAAAACACAATCGCCAAACATCTCCGCAAACGCCTGAACATTAAAGACTTTGTTACGAAATCATATGCGTTGGCAGTTGCCGAAGTCCCACTGAGTTCAACTGATAGTGCCGCCGACCGTAAAATGAAAATCTACAGTTATCTAACGATGCGTTGGTTCGGTTTAAATTTATTAGAACGCGGCGACCGTATGGCAGACATGACCAAATTAGATATTCGACTGCCGTTTACAAATTTAGATTTAGTACAATATGTTTATAATATTCCGTGGGAAATGAAAAATTTTGGCAACCAAGAAAAAGGCATTCTGCGTGCAGCGGTTGCCGACTTATTACCACCCGAAGTCATTGCTCGTAAAAAATGCCCCTACCCAAAAACCATTGACCCGACCTACACTACGCTGGTGGAAACGCGTATCCGCACTATACTGGCCGATAAAGCGCACCCCATATGGCAAATTGTGGATAAACCATACATTCAGGATGTTCTCGACAATCCGACTAATAGTCAAGCACGACCATGGTTTGGTCAATTAATGCAACGACCACAATATTTAGCGTTTATCTACCAAATTGCTATGTGGCTGGTGGAATACAAAATTCAATTAGACTTACCCAAAGTATAATAAGCTTTCTCTAAATCTTTAAAGCCATTGGTTTGATACAACTTGCTATTTAAAAAGATTGAAGCATAAACACGATTGACCGTCGGGGTAATCTCCGCTAACTGCGCCGCATTCAAATGCACACCGTTATAGTGTTTAAAATCTAAAGTGCGCCAAAGTTGCCATGTATCGTGTTCCGTATCATATCCGACCGCGCCCCAAATGTAACCGGTCAAATAAGCAACACCAATGGATAAATCCGTATCAAAGATGCTGCGTCCGTAAGTTAATTGTTGGTCGGTTTGAATCCCAAACAAACTGCAAATTGTAGGATAAATATCCATCGTTGATGTGAAGCGATTTAAGGCAATCCCACATTGTTCTGGTTGAGCTAACAACGCGTTTTGTGCTTGTGTAATATTACCATAAACAGAATGAGTCGTTTTGGCGCGTGGATTATAAACTATCAACGGGCAACGATTACCCGCCAAAGCGCGTGGGTTTTCGTTTTCAGCGCGAATCAAATTTGGCTGTGTGTAAGAATAATGGTCACCAAACATCACAATCGCCGTAGTTTCAATCAAATATTTTCCGTCCTTGCCTTTGGTGGTTTTCAAGTAATCCAACAACGCACCAAAGCCACAATCAAAGTCGTATGTGCCGGCCAGATAATTGGCAGTCATTTCCGCTTGCATATCATCACCCAACAAGACGGGAAACATCGCAGTCAACTGTGCCCAGTTTTCGGGTTGTTCAATGTAAGCAAATTCTTTTTCGTGTGCGGCACGATAATCAAGTTGTTCCGGATTAACGCAGTGTGTCGATGCACTAATCACATAACTGTAAAAGTTACGGTCAGTTGGTGCAATTTTTTCTAAATTACAACGAAACAATAGTTCGTCCGAATTAAGTGCGTAGTTTTCCGTGTAACGCGGTGCTTCGTAAGAATAAAAATTATTAAAGCTTTGGAAGCCTAATGTTTCTTCGAAAATTGTATTCCGATTATAAGCCAATCCAGCTGTGTTGTGAAAAGCTGCTGTAACATAATCTTGACTGCGGTTAAAAATGTTGGCTAATGAGTTTGGGGTTTGCACATCGCCATAGTTACTCCAATATTCTTGCCCAAGCACATGCATGCCCGTTTGGCTGATGTAATCACTAAAACAGGTGCGTTCAAAACTGTAATATCCGTTGACTTCGACACAACTGGATTGCATAAATTCGTATAAATTGGGTGTGGTAATAGGATTGATAGCTGTTCTTTCAAATGTTTCCATTAGAATGGTAATTAAATTGTAACCTTCCCCTAAAACTTCGTCAGCAGGCAAAGCAAAAGTATTAGGTGTCATTTGCGGGTTAACTTCTAATTCCAAAACATCAGTTACTTCGGTTTTAGCACCACACAAACTCAGTAAGTTATCCAAATAAAAACTGTAACTACCAAAAGTCTTCATCGCAGCGGCACGACTGCTAAAAGTATCATACAAAAATTTTTGGTTGCTTAAATTCGCCACATAAGTATCGCTACCGCGTTGATAATTGGGCTGCCACGCGTAAGCCGTTGTATAACCGAAAAAACTTACATATAACAAAAAGCCGCACAAAATTGTTCGTAAGCGATTGACCTTAGCACCTTTTGGTAAACGGAAGAACCACATAATACAAACTATGGCGGCAATGTACGCAGTAACCAAAAAAACAAACGGAATAATAAACCTTAAATCCAACACGGTCGAACCAGTATTAATAATTGCCAAAGCAATCGTTTGTATCGTTTCTAAAGAAAAGATTTCCATACATTTAATCTCGGCAATAATTCCCGCAATTGAAGTGAAAATTTGAAATCCCAGAAACAAACTGCATAACACAGTTTGCAACCATTTATAAGGAACAAGCGCAATTAAGCTGGCAATAAATAAAACAATGGTCAAACTAAATATATAAGCCGGAGGGAAGGCAAAATGCATTATAGAAAAGGATAAAATATCTATTAGAACTGTAGTAACAACAAAAACAGCCGGAATATAAAGAAAGCTCATGCTTTTCACTAACGGCAGATAATTTTTGTCGCGGAGTTCGACTTTCATTCAAAAAGTATATTATTGCAAATTAATTTTTGTCAACTTACAACAAACAAAAACTAGGCATCATAGCCATGTGGATTTTGGGTATAGAAGCGCCATAAATCGCGTGCCATAGCATCTAAGTCATACTGTGCATGCCAATCCAATTCTTGTGCAGCGCGTTGCGGGTCGGCATAACAGGCAGCAATATCACCAGCTCGGCGTGGTTTAATTTGATAAGGAATCTTGCGGCCGGCAGCACGCTCAAAAGCATGTAAAACATCTAATACACTATAACCATGACCAGTTCCTAAATTAAAAGTATGAACACCACTTTTTTGAACTTTCGCAATCGCTTGTAAATGTCCTTGCGCTAAATCGCAGACATGAATATAATCGCGAACACCGGTGCCATCTGGTGTATCATAGTCATTACCAAAGACTTGTAAATAAGGCAATTTACCGGTTAGTACTTGTGCGATATAAGGAGTTAAATTGTTGGGAATACCTTGTGGGTTTTCACCAATTAAACCAGACGGATGAGCACCAACTGGGTTAAAGTAGCGTAAGATAACGGCGGTAAAATCTTTATCGGCATGGCAAATATCGTGCAACATATCTTCAATCATAAGCTTGGTTGCCCCATAAGGGTTAGTCGTACGCAAAGCACAATCTTCCGTCAAAGGCAATGTTTCCGGGTTACCATAAACAGTTGCACTTGATGAAAAAACAATCTTATTACAGTGATGTGCTTGCATAACCATTAACAATGATAAGGTTGCATTTAAGTTGTTTTCATAATAATTCAATGGCTTAGCGACACTTTCGCCCACCGCCTTTAAAGCGGCAAAATGAATCACCCAATCAATTTTATGTTTCTCAAAAACTTCGGCTAATTGTGTACGATTGCGCAAATCCACGCGGTACCACGGGAAAGTTTGACCCGTAATTTGCGTTACGCGTTCTAAACTAACAGGTGAGCTATTGACAAAATTATCCACAACAACAATGTGGTAACCTTGTTCTAATAATTGAACACATGTATGACTGCCAATATAACCCGCACCGCCAGTGACTAAAACAGTTCCCTTTGATGTATTGATTTTTTCTTCTGTCTTTTCCATTGTTTATATTTTATCGGGTTCTGGATTAACTGACAAGTTATATCGTACTGTTAAAGTTTGGTACCAAGCAGTGAGTACGATTCCTAACAAGATGCCGCCCAGAATATCGGTCAACCAATGATAGCCACTTAGTGTTCTGGCAATAATACCTACTACCATGACAATAACGCCAATAATTGATGCGACACGCAACCGTGTACGATTTTTCACTTCGCGTGATAAAGTAAGAATAAAGACTGGCCACAATGTAGCCAATAACAAAACATGCGAAGACGGATAAGAAAGTTCTACTACACCATCAATCAATAATGGGCGAAAATTAATTACCATAATTTGAAAGACGATATAACACAATGCTAAAGCGATTAAGGTTAAATCGAAAAACCACCAATGATGTGGCATCGCACGAAAACTTTTACGGCGTAATAATGCTAAGGCTTGCCAAACTAAAAACATAACCAAAACAATGAAAGTTACTGCCGCAAAAATATGCGATGTAATTTGCCAAAAATTTTGAACGCCGACTAAATCACGCCACCAAAAATTTATTGCCGCCCACCCGATTGTTTGCGTACCAATGTTTTGTGTGCCAACATATTTGACAGTAATCGTAAACGCCACAAACACGGCTGTGAGTATTAAAGCGATAATAAACCAACGCCACCATCGTTTCGTCATAATTTTAGTTTGCCTCGGTCGTGTTGCTTTCATGCGTAGCGCGGCGTTTTTTAATAATATGTGAAACAACTTTGGCTAATACTGCCACCAAAATTAAACCAACAAAAACGATAAATAAGATATCTGTAATTTGTGGAAAAACTTGGCACACAAAAGTTACAATCACGCCACAAACAGCATTGCCGGCAATGACCGTGGCACAAGTTACCCAGAAATTCAATCCTAATAAAACAGCAAAACAAGTACCCGTCCAGACCCCGGTCAACGGGACAGGGAAAGCCACGAACAAGAAAATTGCAGCAATTTTTAACCACAACACGCGACCCGCACTTTTGTTTTTATTTTCTGCTTTCATGTCGTCCGAGCGTTTCGCGACATCGCCAACGATAAAATCCAAAATTGTTTTAAAAAATTTTTTGGTTTTTAACCAGTTATAAATCGGAGTAAACAACAATGCAATAATTGGAACCACCAAAGAACTGCCCAGCAATGCCCAACCAAAAGCTTGCCATGTGTTCAATGCCGCAGCACCCCACAATTGCGCACTCACCCCCAAAGGAATGGCACCCTTTAATTCTAACAACGGCAACATTGCAACACAGACGGTAGCCAACGCGGAATTGCTGCCAAAAATGGCGGTCAAAATTTCACCCATGTGATTTAGTTTCCCCCTGTCGTGTCATTTTTATCTTCAATGATGGCACCGAAACGACGGTCACGACTTTGGAATTCCAACAATGCTTGGTGCAAATCTTGTTTTTCAAAAGCTGGCCAATGAACCTTAGGGAAATATAATTCTGCATACGAAACTTGCCAGAGCATAAAATTACTTAAACGCTGTTCACCGCTGGTGCGCACAACAAAATCTAATAAAGGTTGTCCCGCAGTGTATAAATACTTTTGCATGGTTTCGCGGTTAATATTTGGTTCCAAACCATCCGCCAGCATTAAATTTACAGCACGCACAATTTCATCTTGCCCGCTGTAATTAATACCCAAATTCAAAATGAATTGTGTTTCATCTTTGGTCGCTGCCAAGACTTCGTTCGCATTTTTGACTAACTCCGCAGGGAATTTTGTATAGTCACCCATAATGTTCAAACGCACATGCGGATATTTTTTGACAAAACTATTCACTTTTAAATAGTTCGTGAAGCACTTAAATAAGTAATTTAATTCAGCTTGTGGACGATTCCAGTTTTCTGTTGAAAAACCATAAATGCTAACAACCGGAATGCCGTAAGTATAAAAACATTCCTTAATAACCGCATCCAAATTTTTCACGCCTTGTTCGTGACCTTTGGTACGCGGTAGACCTTTGGCTTGTGCCCAACGACCGTTGCCGTCAATAATAAAACCAATGTGTTGTGGTAATTTTTTTAATTCTGACATCTCATTAAAATCTCCTTTCATCTGTGGTATTAAATCTGGACACGCAGTCACCGTTCCTTTTTGCGCGATTAAAGCTTTCGCACGCGCTAAACCTTTTTGGTATTGCTCTGGAGTAATATAGTTATGTTTTAACAAGTAATCAACATAAAAATATTCGCGTTGGCTTTGTGCGGCACCACTCACAGCACTGTCACTACGAAAGATTACCACAAATATCGTTTTCAAGACAATGAATAAATCACGCCAAAATGTAACTTTGCGTTGATAAGTCAAGTTCATCGCAAAAACATTGTCCCAACCAACGCGACTGCGCCCGCCCGATACCTGAGCTAAACCACTTAACCCCGGACGCACACGATATGTTTGTAACTGCTCTTCCGTCCAAAAAACCACATCACTCATTACAAACGGACGCGGCCCCACAAAGCTCATTTCACCGCGCAAAATGTTAATTAACTGTGGCAATTCGTCTAAACTAAATCGGCGTAAAAATTTTCCATACTCCGTAATCCGTTCTCCATCGGGCAACAAGTTTCCCTGTTTATCAGTTTTTTCCGTCATAGTGCGAAACTTGTAAACTTTGAAAGTTTTTCCATTGCGCCCCGGACGAACTTGCACAAAGAAAACTGTGCCGCGGATAAAAATTTTGGAGCAAATGATTAAAATCAAAAACAAAGGCGACAAAACAATTAACAAAAACAAAG
>JAFYKU010000005.1 GCA_017537405.1 Clostridia bacterium | reverse complement strand
GTAGGATTTCCATGTCGGGGTCACCGGGGAAAGTAATTTTGTCACAATGCGCCAGTGACACATCTGCTAATATGGCGCGTATGTCTGTGCCTTGAAAAGTTAATGTTTGGAAATTTTCTTTTTCGGAATCATTACTCGGTTTAAAACATTTGGCAGTAACATTAATTTCATGGGCGTGGCGTTGGATTTCCATCTCCGTAATAACAGTAGTGGAACGAATTTGAAAACCACGACCGATAGTATTTGGTAGCAAAATTAGCAATAAAGCAAAAATTAAAATTGCGAACTTTTTGCCCCATAAAAAATGTAAAGTGCGTTTAATCATTTACGGTTTAACCCCCTTTTTATCAAAGTTACTACGGCGACTAATTGAATTCCGAAACGCAAAATTAAGGCTGACAAGATTGATGTTGCAATCAGCCAATCCAAGCTGCCAGTGTGTGTAATAAATTCCGAAGCCGTGGTCATGTCTACTAACCCCATGGTTTGATGGCGACCCAAGTTACCAAATAACAAAACAAATAAAACCATAAAAGCGGTATAGCCAATACCGCAGAGTAGTGCCGTTAGATTTAAGTGGCGTAAATCGCGGTTAGTCTTCCGTGTTTCCGAGCCGAAAGCCAAGACAAAAGTTGCGGTTTCAAAAAATCCGAGATGCATAAATGTAGCGGGCAGAATTTGTTTGGCATCGCCTATAACTAATTCTTGCCAGTTAATTTTTAAATTATATAGTGTTGGTACGATGGCTAAAATTAATCCCAACACGAAAAAAAATCGCAGGACTTCACCGGCGCGGAATACGGCTCGTGGTTGTCGTGTTAAAAAGAATAAACCTAAAGCCAGTAAAGTAATTACTAGCACTGTTATGCCCAAATCGGTAAACAAGTTTGTGTACGCCAGATGATAGACTTGAATGGCGGTAATTATAATTTCAATCATGACAATGGGAATAATAATCCAACAGATAATACGAAAAAATTTTTGTTGGTTGTCGGTATATTTTAAAATCAAGCTGGCTCCTGCAACCAGGAGAAGTTCAAAAACTATTCCGATGAGTGCCGAAACCCAAGCCCAATTTCCGGCAGTATGCATTAATGCTGATGGTAAAGTTAAAACTTTAACGCCAATGCTATATAAAAAGTAGCCAGTGCAAAGTTGTCGAATATTAATTGCTTTATGTCTATCGACATTTGTCATGCTTCGTCCTCCATTGGTTTTTGGCGAATCGGATTTTGGTTTGGTATGCTGCGTGGTCTTTCAATCATTTCGGGGAAGGGTACTTTGTTCAACGCGTCTTTTTGGTCGTCTTCAATGTATGGCGTAAATGGTGCAAGATATGGCGCTCCGTAATGGTCAATTCCAGCGGTATAAACCAACAGCACGATAAAAGCGGCGACTAAACCATATAAACCTAAGAAGCCACCAATTAATGTGAAAGCAAAACGCATGGTACTAATCTGGGCAATCATGTTCGGCATGATATAGGAAGTTATTCCCGAAATTGCGACAACCAAAACTGTTGGTGCGGATAATAACCCGACCGTTGCCGCCACTTCGCCAACCACGAAAACCGCGATGATACTAATGGCAGAGCCCAAATGTTTTGGCATAATTAATGTTGCTTCGTAGATAATTTCAAACAGTAGTATCACCACAATCATTTCAATAATTGGTGGAAATAAATCATTGCCAGTT
>JAFYKU010000034.1 GCA_017537405.1 Clostridia bacterium | reverse complement strand
TTGAATTACATGGAGACAAATAATCTTGTATTAGCCGGAGCCGTTCACGATTTTACTTGTCCTGAAACAGGAAAAAATTATATGTTCTTCCCAATTAGAACAATTTAATGAAAAACAGTTAGACAACAAAAAATGGAGTAGATATTACTAGCGATTTAGTTGCGCCCGGAAGTGTTACAGAAACAATAGAATAGAATCTTGGAACTTATACACTTGTTAGTGGATCATTTAATAGTGGTTCTGATTGGTTTAGTGGACGAACGGGAAAAGGATATAATACAACAGACACTACAACCACAAATTATTATTCAAGTGGTAATGGAACAATTGCGGTATTTACTTATGCAATACCGATTAGCGTACCCAGTGATGCAACTATAACAGCTTGTTATTTTATGGTAAATGGACATGCTGAAAGTACTTCGCAATCATCTGAATATATGTGTGCTTAGTTATATGCAGGTTCTACTGCCATTAGTGATGAATTAAATTTTAAATCTGTTGGTACTTCAAATAGTACACAAACAGTTTAGGCCACCACATTACCAACTGCCGCGTAGTGTGCTAATTTAAAAATTTAGTGTCGGCTTGGTTATTATGGTGGTGCAATAAATGGAGCAACCGTTTTTGTTACTTATAGTGTAACTAGAAATTATTATACTTATACTTATACGGTAGATGGTAATGCAACTATCGCAGTTACTATTGGCGGTGGAGGTTCATCTCCGAAGATTTATATAAAAACGAATAATACTTGGACTTAGTATTCAAAGGTATATAAAAAAATAAATGGTTCGTGGGTAGAGCAATCCTCCTCTAATTGGTCAACGGTTCTACCTAGCAATTCGAATTTTAGATTAATTCGAACATAAGGAGGTAAAGATGGCTCTAATTGGAGAAATGAAATTTTTGGAAATAGGAGGAAATACTTATTCTATTCCTATTTCAGAAACTATATATTGTACTTGTAGTACCGCGGAAGGTACTGCGGCGAAGACAGCTACGATTGTAAGTGGAGAGCTATCTACTTTGGCTACTGGTACATTAGTTTTCGTAAAATTTACTAATTCAAATACGGCGTCGAATCCAACTTTATAGGTTGGGTCTACGACTGCAAAATCAATTAAAAGATATGGTACTACCGCGCCAAGTACTTCTGCGGCGAGTTCTTGGAACGCTGGCGCGGTAATATCGTTTATATATGATGGTACCTATTGGTAGATGACCGATTGGATTAATACGACTTATTCTGGAATGACGGATGCGGAAGTTAGTGCGGGTACTGGAACTTCTAATAGGCTTATAACTCCCGCGCGATTAAAAACTGCGGTATAGACTTGGGCGCCAGTCACATCGGTTAATGGGTCTACGGGCGCGATTACTATTACAGTTCCTTCTACTGCGGCTGATGTTGGTGCGGTTGCGACTTCTGCGGTTGGTGCTGCAAGTGGTGTAGCGCCGCTTAATGCGTCAGGTAAGATAGATGAAACTTATTTGCCGTCTTATGTAGATGACGTAATTGAAGGTTATTATTATAATAATAAGTTCTATAAAGAATCAACCCATACGACTGAAATTACC
>JAFYKU010000033.1 GCA_017537405.1 Clostridia bacterium | reverse complement strand
CTGTGGAAAAAATTCACGATGAACAACATCAAATTGCGGCAAAACAAGTGAAGATGCGTTTGGTGATGGATGCGATTGTCGAAAAAGAACAATTGTCCGACAAAGACCGACAAAAACAATTTGAGAATTTGACTATATTCTTAAAGAGGGAGAACAAAATATGCTAGTTCCAATGGTAGTTGACCAAACCGCAAACGGTGAACGCAGTTACGATATTTACAGTCGTCTTTTGGAAGACCGTATCATCTTTTTGAATGGGGAAGTCAATGCTCAATCGGCGAACTTGGTAGTTGCGCAATTGATTTACTTGGAAGCCAAGGACCCAAACAAAGATATTTCTTTGTACATCAACAGCCCAGGGGGTTCGGTCACCGACGGTTTTGCCATCTACGATACGATGCAATACATCAAGTGTGATGTTTCTACCATCTGTGTGGGAATGGCGGCTTCGATGGGTGCGTTCTTGTTGGCGGCTGGGGCCAAAGGAAAACGCTTTGCGTTAGCGAACAGTGAAATTATGATTCACCAACCACTTGGTGGTACCCAAGGTCAAGCCACGGATATTCAAATCCAAGCTGAACACATTTTACATTTGAAGAAAAAATTGACAAAAATCTTAGCGGAAAACTGTGGTAAATCTTTGGAAGAAGTAACCGCAGATTGTGAACGCGACCATTATTTGACAGCAACCGCAGCCAAAGAATATGGTTTAGTGGATAAGGTTTTTACGAAAAGAGCTTAATTGGCAGGTATAATCATATCTGTCTATGGGAAACTAACAAATAGATATGATTTTCCGAGGAGGTGTTATGAACGCTTTATGTAGTTTTTGCGGACGCAGTAGCCGCGAAGTAAAGAAAATTATTGGCAGCCCAACTGGGTCGGCCTATATTTGCGAATATTGTATTGAAGCTTGTTCTGATGTGTTGTTGGCTCATCGTGAGCATACAACGCCTGCGGATTTGGTGTTATTACCACCCGCAGTGATTAAAGCGAAATTAGATGAATATATCATTGGTCAAGACGAAGCGAAGAAAACTTTGTCGGTGGCGGTGTATAATCATTACAAGCGCATTAATTACAATCAATATTTAAAACAAAGTAAAAAGAAAGACCGTAAACCGGATGATGTCGAATTAGAAAAAAGCAATATTTTGATGATTGGGCCAACCGGGTCAGGGAAGACTTTGTTAGCCAAAAACTTGGCGCGGATTTTAGATGTGCCGTTTGCGATTGCCGATGCGACCACTTTGACCGAGGCTGGTTATGTGGGTGAAGATGTTGAAAATATTTTATTAAAACTATTACAAAATTGCGACTACGATGTGGAAAAAGCGCAACGCGGCATTGTATATGTGGATGAAATTGACAAGATTGCCAAGAAAGGTGAAAACCGTAGTATTACGCGCGATGTGTCAGGCGAAGGCGTACAACAGTCTTTGTTAAAGATTATTGAAGGCACGGTTGCCAATGTACCACCACAAGGCGGACGCAAACACCCCAGTCAAGAATGTATTCAAATTGATACTTCGAACATTTTATTTATTGTGGGTGGTGCGTTTGTTGGCTTGGAAAAAATTGTATCGGCGCGTTTGAATGGTTCTGGTTTAGGATTTGGTGCCGAGTTGAAAAACAATACAGATGAGTCTGCAGCAATTACCGATATTAAAAGAGTTAGTCCGGTTGACTTGGTTAAGTTTGGTATTATACCAGAATTTGTGGGCCGTGTACCCGTGATGGTTGGCTTGGAAGCTTTAGACAAAGAAGCGTTAATCAAAATTATGACACAACCGAAGAATGCTTTAACCAAACAATTCATCAAAATGTTTTCGTTGGATAATGTTAAATTGGAAATTACCAAAGATGCGATTGAACGCGTGGCGGACTTAGCTTTGGAATTAAAAACAGGCGCGCGTGGTTTGCGTACGATTTTGGAAGATGCTTTATTAGATGTTATGTATGCTACACCAGCGGATAAAACGATTGATAAAATTATTATTGATGCTGATGTCATTAATAAGAACGCAAAACCGAAAATTATTCACGCGGAGAAAGCGCTGGTGGACGAAGGTAACGAAAGCAAACCGGTTGCGAAAAAAAGTGGTACAACAAAAAATAAAACTGCTGTAAAGCCATTGGCTTCGGCGTAAAATAAAATTGCGAGGATATATGTCAAACTTAAGAGAAGACTTTAATACATTACCATTTCAGGAAGTTTATAAGATTTTAAGTGATTTAAATGCTGCGCCTGAACTAAATGACAAATTAATTGTAGATGGGGGAATAGCACCATATTTATTAATTGAAACAAATTCAGAAAGGCAACACCGTGATGCAGATTTATTAGTTGATGAAAAAGATATGACGGTGGTGCGTGATTATTTAAAAAAACACAATCTTTATGATGCGCGCTATGATTCTCTTTCGTATCAAGGTGTAACACGCGACCATGGGGTGACGGCACGGATTAACGGATTTCCGGTGGGGTTTTATCCGTACAATGCCGTGACAGACGAAGAAACAAAAGAACCGGCAATCGACATTTATGCTTACAGTTTTGGTGAAACGCCAGATCAAATCGACTTAAAAGAAAGTCATATTGTTGGTTTTCAAAAAAGTGACTTATGTATAACAAAATGCATGAGTGATGCAAGTCGAATGAAAATTATTTCACCAGAAGTTGTTGTTGTTTCAAAACTAGGGAAAGGTAAAAATAATTTAAGAGATAAAGATAAACAAGATTTATATGCGATGATCTTTACACGCATGAATGCGGAAAAAATGAAACGCATTTATCACGCCTTTAATCACCGTGGCACCAGAAGGTCGATTGCGGAAAAAGATGTAGAAAAAGTGTCTTTGGACGACATATTAAAAATATTCCGCTATAATGACCTTGAAATAGAAACTACAATTAGTCAGTAAAAAAAAGACATACAAGCGTATGTCTTTTTTCTTTTGTTTGCGTTTTCGAATTAGTTTTCCAATGCTTTAATTTGGCTGGTGTGTAATTCGACTTTGTTGCTGCGGCCAAACATATTAACGATAACTGTAATTTTGTGGTTGGCTGCATCGACATTGGTAATCTTTGCGGTTTGTCCCATTAATGGTCCGTCAATGATGGTTACTACATCGTCAACTTCGAATGATACTTTGGCATTTAATTTGCGTTCCAAACGCATTTTCATGACATCAGCATTTGACAAGGGAAGTGGACGACCTTTTGGACCAACAAAACCAGTGATACCACGCGTACGCGTAATTGTGTGCCAGATATCATCACCGTAAATCATTTTTACGAAAATGTAAGTTGGCATACTGTGTTGGCTCTTGATTGATTTGGTGCCGTCTTTCTTTTCGGTCATTACATCTTCGGTTGGGATGTAGATTTCCAAAACGCGATCTTCTAAGTGATATTTTTCCACAACTTTTTTTAAGTTATCTTCGGCAACAGCTTCATAACCATTGAAAGTGTGTAATACATACCAACGAGCTTCGCTATCGCGGCGTTGATTGCCAGCAACTTTTAATTCTGGTGGCATGTCGTTTTTTAATTCTTGCGCGATATTGTTTTCTGTCAAATTTGTATTCTCTTCCATATTTCCTCAATTCCTCCTTATAAGAGTGTCCAGCCGGAAAGGCTTCCATTTACTAATAAATAATGCAGTAAGCCGAACAAGATCCACATAACTAATAAAAGGATACCGAAAAGAACAACTATTCCTAATACGATACCAGTGGATTTGGTGACTTGTTTGAATGTCGGCCAGTGGACTTTCTTTAATTCGCTAAAAATACCAGCAATACCACGAGAAAGCCATTTAAAGAAACGAACCAAGAAAAATGGTTTTTTTTCTTTTTTATCTTTTGGCTTGTCCGCCGCTTTTTTAGCTTTTTCTTTTTGTAAGCATTTTTCTTCTTTGGCGCGTTCTTTCGCCGCTTTGCGCAATTCTTTCGGTGTTAGAATGGGTGACAAATTTTCGGTTGTAACATTGTCATTGACATTCTCGACCGTTGAGTTTGCTGTTGCGGACACAGGAGCTTTATTTTGAGCTCGGTTGTATTGCTTTTGTGCGTGTCTGCGCTTCGATTTTGAACCCATGCGGCCTCCTTATTTGCTTTCTTTGTGTTCCGTGTGTTTGCGGCAGAAACGGCAGTACTTTGTCAACACTTTACGCTCTGGATCGTTCTTTTTGTTTTTTTCCGTGTCGTAGTTGCGTTGGTTGCATTCTGTACAAACCAATACCATTGGAACGCGATTACCTTTTTTGTTTGCCATATTTTTTTTCTCTCCTTAAAAAAAAGACACCTTTTGCGGCTGTCTTTGTTTATCTTATATAATATATCCAAGACTCTTGATTGTCAAGCGGTTATATGGTAAGCTACCAATGATGGAAGCAACAGTTATTCAATATATGACAGACCATAATATGATTAATGCGGGCGACCGCGTGGGAATTGGTGTGTCTGGTGGGGAAGATTCAATGGCTTTGTTGGCGTTGTTTAATAACTTGGCCCAACAATTAGATTTTGAAATTTTAGCAGTACATGTTAATCATAAAATTCGTAAGTCGGCGAATCGAGATATGCGGTTTGTAAAAAAATACTGTGATGATAACGGTATTGAATTTGTGAAATATATTGTAGATGCTCCAGAATATTCAACGGCTCACAAAGTTGGATTAGAAGTTGCGGCGCGTGAGTTGCGTTATGAATGTTTTGAAAAAGCTGTAAAAAAATACAAGTTAAATAAATTTGCGTTAGCGCATCATTTGAATGATCAAGCCGAAACTGTGTTAATGCATTTATTCCGTGGTTGCAGTTTAGAGGGGGCTTCGGGTATGGCGCCGAAGCGCGGGTTTTACATTCGTCCTTTTTTAGAAACCAAAAAATCGGATATTATTGCTTACAATTATCGTAATTCAATTCCACATGTTGATGATGAAACTAATGATGATAATGCTTATCGTCGTAATTATATTCGGAATGTTTTGTTGCCAGAAATTACGCGTGAATGGCGTGGTGCGGCGGAGAACTTGGCTTCGTTCGGAAAGATTGCGGCACGCGACAATAAGTTTATTACCGACCAATGTGATATGAATGGGATAGTGCGTGATGGTAATGTGGTGCGTATTCCTTTAAATCGTTTTTATTTGCCTGATGCGATTGTAACGCGTATGATTTATCACGGCTTGGGTTTGTTAGGTTTACGCATTGATATTGAAATTAAACACATTAACGCGATTATGGCTTTAAGCGCGGACGGTTTGAACGGTGAAAAAGTTTCTTTGCCACACAATGCTTACGCTGTGAAAGAATATGAATATATCAGCTTGGTGCGCAGCGAAAATCGGCCAGAATTTAAAGAATATAGTTTCCGCGTAGGCAAGACTTTGGTAGAAGGTTTCGGTACGATTTCGATTACTAAAACCATTAGTTATAAATTAGCAATTCAACGCGGTTTATGTGTTGTCGATGCGGATAAGTTGCCGCGTAAAGCCAAATGGCGTTTCCGTTTAGATGGTGACATGTTTGAAAAAATTGGCGGCGGTACCAAGAAGTTAAATGCTTATTTAACGGATAAAAAAGTGCCAGCCCGTTTAAGGCCGACTACACCAGTTCTGGCGTTGGACCACGAAGTATTTGTGGTTGGTGGTGTGGCGATTAGTGAAAAAGTCAAAACCGACCGTGACACAATTGATGCTTATGTCTTAGAATTTATTCGTCAATAATGGCGAGTGATGATTTTTAAATTAAATTTCTGAGGGAGTTTCGTTTTGGTGGTTGCGGTTTTCGGCAGCAATTTCGGACAAAATTTGTGCAAAGGCTTCAATGCCAATTTCTTCGATGTGCCCGCTTTGGTTGGCACCCAGCACTTCGCCCGAACCACGAATTTCTAAGTCGCGCATGGCAATATTAAAGCCGGCGCCGGTTGAATAAAAGTTTTTAATCGCGTTAATGCGTTCCATAGCTTTGTCAGTGGTGTATTCGGCGCGCGCATAAGTTAGGTAAGCATAAGCTTGGGTGGTACTGCGTCCGACACGACCACGCAATTGGTGCATTTGCGCTAGCCCCAATTTATCCGCACCAATGACAAACAATGTATTGGCTGTGGTTAAGTCGATACCGTTTTCCAAAATTGTGGAAGCAACGATAATATCGATTTCGCGTTCGTAAACGGCGGTGATGGTGCGTTCGATTTGGGCAGTTGGCATTTGGCCATGAACATAAGCCACTTTCTCGGGATAGCGTGCGGCAATCTTGGCGGCAAACTTGTCCATGTCTTTGACTGTGTTATACAGTATTATGACTTGACCTTGGCGTGCCAGTTCTTCGTCAATGGCGTTCCATAAAAGTTCCCAGCTAAATTCGGCAACGCGTGTGATGACGGGGAGGCGGTCTTTGGGTGGTGTGGTGATAACGGAAATATCACGCAATCCCATTAAAGACATATTAAGTGTGCGCGGAATCGGAGTAGCGGACAAGGTAAGCACATCGACATGGGGTGTCAGTTTTTTGATTTTTTCTTTGGCTTCGACACCGAAGCGTTGTTCTTCGTCTAAGATGAGTAATCCGAGATGATGGAAATTGGATTGGGTAAGTGATAATAATTTATGAGTGCCGACAATAATGTCAATTTTCCCTTCGCGTAAATCGGCGAGTGTTTGGGCTTGTTGTTTAGGAGTAATAAAACGGTTATAAACGGCAACGCGAATGCCGAATTGTTGAAAACGAGCAACGGCATTTTGGTAGTGTTGCATAGATAGGATTGTGGTCGGACAAAGTAGTACGACTTGGTAGCCATTCATGACCGCATTGAAAGCGGTGCGGAACGCAATTTCCGTTTTACCATAACCGACATCGCCGCAAACCAAGCGGTCCATTAAGCGTTGACTGGTTAAGTCGGTGTAGATGTCTTGCATGACTTTTTCTTGGTCGGTGGTTAAATTATAAGGAAAGCTGGCGGCGAAAGTGGCGTTATTGTCATCTAAAATTTCGTAGGGTGTGCGTTTGATGCCAGCCCTTTGACGATATAAGTCGCTTAATTTGAAGGAGAGTTCTTGCAGGCGTCGCCGAACCCGTTGCTTCGCATTGGCGAAGTCTTGCCCCCCTATTTTGTGTAGGCGTGTTGGTTCCCCAACATAGTTAGAAAGTACATCGGTTTTATCGGTGGCAAGGTAGACCATGGTGCCACCATCATATTGCAAGGTTAGGTAGTCGGACAGATTACCATCGCCGAGTAGGTCGAGTTTTTTGATACCCATGAAGCGACCGATACCGTGCAGGGAATGAACTACGCATTCGCCGACCAAGGGCATAATAAATTCTTTTTTGGTTTTAGTCAGTAGTGTAGCGGTATCCGCATTTTTACCTGGATTATTGTCGGTTAAACTGTAAATCAGTAAATCTTCAACTTGGCAGGAAAGGGGAAAGGTTTTGGGTAAGATATTAATGCATTTGGGGTAAATTTGTCCTTTGGTTAAGACAAAGTCAATTTTACGGTTACGCAAATAATTTTCTGCGGTTTTACTGGTACCGACAAAAAGCAAGACCGTTTGATTTTTAATGGTGGCTAATTCATCGGCGAGTAGGGAAACTGCATTATTATAGTTAGGTAAAATAGCGGTGGGTGCCGAAACGCCAGACCAGTCGCGGTCGGGGCAGACTTGTTTTAAAATATCCAGCGCCAAAGAGAAACCAAGGTCGGTGCCTAAATTGACCAAAGGTAATTTTTTGATAAAAGCGCGTGTATTGGCATCAATTAAGCGTAAGTCTTCAATCATATCATCATCGAACATGATGCGGACAATTTGCGTGTTGTCGGGTAAGTGGACATCAATAATGTCGCCATGCACAGAAAATTCTTGGTCGTGTAAAGACGCTTTAACTTCGTTCATGGGAATAGTTTGACCAACGGTTAATGTCATTTCACACCTGCAATTACATCATGTGCAATTTGGACCGCGTTATCCAAAGCGGCGTCAATCGTGGGACGGTCAGCGGCGGGAATCTTGGATAAAACATAGTTAGCAGTGTTGCCTTTGATGTCGTCAGCTGGTTTTGCACCAATTTTAATTTTCGTATAATTGGTGGCTTGTAATAATTCGTTAATGGATTTAAGACCATTGTGTCCGCCAGCGCCACCACTTTTTTTCAAACGCACGGTGCCAATGTCTAAATAGATATCGTCAACAAAAACAATGACTTGTTCGGTGGGAATTTTAAATTTACGGCAAACAGCAACAACAGCTTGTCCGGATAAGTTCATATAGGTTAATGGTTTTAAGATGATGATTTTATTGCCATTGATATGAGTATTAGCCAACATTTGGTTGCCCTTTTTTGTAAACGGTAAATCGCCAGCAAAACGCTCGGCAGCTTTGAAACCCAAGTTGTGCCAAGTTTCAAAATATTTGCCTTCGGGATTGCCAAGACCAACAACTAAAAATGTTTTCATATTGATGCAATAAGTTAGCATGGGAAAAGAATTTTTTCAACTGTTTTGCCAAAAGCGCGGTTGACAATCCGCCGTGTGTGTGTTAATCTTGGGTAAGAATTTAATAGCCGAAGAAAGCAAGTAGCGAAAGTGGAAATCTTGCCGAGGTAATTGATAAATCACCGTATGTGCTATTACTTTCCTTAAAAGGAGGTTAAATGGCTGTTAAAGCAAAGCAAAGTAATGCTAATTTTCAAAGCAAAATTGCGACCGTTCAAGAAATTGAAGGCAAATTGAAAAATGCGAAGAGTGTTGTTTTTGTGAACTATCAAGGCTTAAATACACAGGAAGATGCAGATTTACGCCGCAAATTCCGTGAAGCAGATGTTGTTTATAATGTTTACAAAAATAACTTAGTTCGTATCGCTTTGAATAATTTAGGAATTACTGAACTTGACGACAAATTGAATGGAACACTTTCTGTCGCTTTCTCAAATGGTGACGAAGTTAGTGCAGCAAAAATTATTAAGGACGCAAAGTTCAAAGATAAAATGCAATTCCAATTTGGTTTGATCGGCAAGCAAGTCTTGTCACAAGACGAAGTTATCCGTTTAGCATCAATGCCGAACAAAGAAACTTTGATCGCTCAAATTATGGGCTTGATCAACAGTGGTGCGCGTGGTATTGCTACCGTTATCAATGCGGTTCCACGCAACTTGGCTATGGTTATTAATGCTGCAAAGAAATAAGCAGAATAACCGGTTGGGTTAAAAAAGCAAAAGACAAAAAATAAATTAAAAATTAAAAGGAAATTAAAAAAATTATGAATACTCAAGAATTAGTAGAAGAAATCGCAAAATTAACTTTAACAGAAGCAGCTGACTTAGTTAAAGCTTTGGAAGAAAAATTTGGTGTTAGCGCAGCAGCTATGGCAGTTGCAGCAGCTCCAGCAGCAGCTGGTGCAGCAGCGGCTGATGCTCCTGCAGCAAAAGCTGACTTCGACATTATGTTGAAAGATATCGGCGCAAACAAAATCAATGTTATCAAAGTTGTTAAAGATATCACAGGTTTAGGTTTAGGTGATGCTAAAGCTTTGGTTGAAGCAGCTCCAAAGGTAATTAAAGAAAAAGTTCCAGCTGAAGAAGCTAAGAAAATTGAAGCTCAATTGAAAGAAGCTGGCGCAACCGTTGAATTGAAATAATTTTGCAACTACGGTTCAAATTCGAAAAGGCAACTCTCAGGGGTTGTCTTTTTTTTATGTAAGTATTTTTGGTTATGAGTGGTAAGATTTGTTTACATGACGGGTATGGGTGCAAAAAATTGTTCCGGTGATAAATAAAAAAGGGCAAAGGTTACTAAATTTTGAAACTTGCAGAAAAGAACTTTATCGATTAATGATAGAGTTCTTTTTTTTGAGTTGTTTGTTTCCTTTAAAAATCATAATGAGTGCCATTGTTATGGCAAAACCTATAACAGCAACTCCTGTAAGCGATAATATTATTTGACCAAATAATGGACTTTCGTTTGTTCCAAAAGTTGTAAGCATTGTAGTTTCAAGCGTTAACATACATACTACACCGGCAATTAAAGATATTGTTTTTGCAGTTGAATAAACAGGGCTATTGTATTTTTTGTATTTT
>JAFYKU010000032.1 GCA_017537405.1 Clostridia bacterium | reverse complement strand
CGCGTAAAACTTTAATCACGCCCAAATCCGCTACGATGACGGCATCAATGTTTAAAGTATCCAAACGCTTGGCGTAATCAATAATTTGTGCAAAATCATAGTTGCGTGGAATAATGTTCACGGTCACATAAACTTTCTTGCCACGACTGTGTGCCAAGTCCACGATTTCACGGATTTCTTCATCGGTAAAGTTCGCCGCATGAGCCCGTAAACTAAAATCTTTACCACCTAAATAAATTGCATCGGCACCATAATCCAAAGCAATTTTGGCGCGTTTAATATCTCCAGCAGGAGCCAATAATTCAATATATTCTTGTTTCATCTATTCTATTTTAATGGTATCTGGAAGTAGTTGCAAATGGTTTCTAAATTTTTGTCCGTTGCTACTTCATCAGAACAATGTTATTCTATGATAGTGAACACAACGGTCTACCAAGGAGAAAACTTTGTTTTAACAAATGAACATGTTTTGCGACAAGCGGCGGCTGAACCAAATTTGCAAACAGTTCTGGTTTTAGTACCAGACCGGTTTACTTTGCAAGCCGAACGCATCATGTTAAAACAGCAACCGCATTTATTAAATATTCGTGTGGTAACTTTTTCGATGTTGTATCGTTTGGTTGCTTCCGAATTAACACGCGGGGAAGAACCAGTTATTTTGGATAAAACCAGTGCCGTTTTAAACTTATGGAATGCTATACGCGAAGTTCAAGACCAATTATTATGGTTTAAGTCTAGTGCGGCGCATTATGATTTTGCCGAAAAACTATATAACACAATCAATCAAATGCGTAGTTCTTGTGTGGATTTTGGAGCGTTGGAGTTGCAAACGCAAAATCCTGTCTCGCAAAAAAAGTACCATGACATTAATCTAATTTACCAGACTTATCGCCGAAAGATTGCAGCGCAAACTGATTCATTAGATATGTTATCGTATTTAACTGCAAATATTGAAAAATCTTTAACGATTAAAAATGCTAGTATCTTTATTTGTGGGTTTGCCAGTCTTTCTCCCGCGCGATTGCAAGTCGTTCATGCCTTGTGTGCGTGTGCAGGCAAGGTCATTATCGCAGCGAGTGAACCTGAATTACGCGCGCAATTACCGCAATTCAAACCATGTATTTTAGAAGCAGTTCATTCATTTCAGCCACAGCTTATTACGGGGCGTTGTGAAACGGAACGCGGTGAAGCAAATGTCATCATGCAAAAAATCGCAATTTTATTAAATCAAGGTGTTTCGCCTGACGATATTGTGGTTTTACTGAACGAATTTGATATGACTGCGCCAATCTGGCAGGTAGTTGCCGAACAATACAAGGTGCCGGTGAATATTGATGTTGGCACTAAACTGAGTAATATGGTGGAAACTAAATATCTACGCGACTTATTAGCATTGGCAATTAACGACAATGCTGAAAACTCAATAGCGACTTTATTTAATCAGTGCAGTGGCGTCGAAGATGAAACCATCTTTACTTTGGACAATCAAATAATTAAAGCCAATTTACGCGCACGCGCTATTCCCGAAATAAAAAAGTTGAGCGCTGTACAAAACATCAATGAACTTTGTGCGGAATTAAAAACCTTTACCGAAAACGAAAAAATTCATTACATCTTAGACCAAATTTCTCAAGGTTACGAAAGTCAGCCGCTAAACTTACGCGAGTTTATGAATTTATTTTGGACCTTGTGTAGTGCAACCAAAGTTTCCAAAATTCCACAGTACATTGACCGCGTCTTAATTGCTCCGGTCAATGATTGGGTACCCACAAAAATAAAATATCTTTTTATTGCGAATTGTACCGCGGATAATTTCCCTCAAACGCAACCAGATGATGATCTTTTGCAAGAAGCCGATTTAGTTGGTACACAAATCACGCCAACACCAACCTTACAAAGACGACGCAATTATCGCCGTGCAGAATTGTTGAAATCTATTGCTTCTACCCAAGTTTTGCTTTCTGGAACTAATGAAGAGTTTATTCCGTTGCCTTATCAATCCTATCATAGTTTCCGCTGGGGAACTGATGACCAATCTTCAATTACGGTTGGGCAAGAATTATTTTTCCCGCATCGCCGTGTGAAAACAACTTTAATTGAATCATATTATAATTGCCCGCGTTTAAATTTCTATGAAAAAGGGCTCCGCTTACAACCACGACCACTTTATCAATTACAAGCAAATACGGTTGGTTCTGCTATTCATATGGCTTTGCAAGAATATTTTAAAGACCATAATTTAGAGCGTGCTGTCAAAGCTGGGATTCAGCAATTAGAGTATGATTATCCGCCTTTAACAAAAAACATTGAAAAAGAAATCAAATTTATTTTACATGAATTGGATCAGATTTATGCCGAGGGTGGTTTTGATACTCAAAGGACGCAAGTGGAAAAAGAAGTTACACGCACATTAAAAAGCGGATTAACCTTAGTTGGTCGTGTTGACCGTATTGATATTGGTAAAGATACAAACGCTTTCTTGGTTTTGGATTATAAAACAGGTAATGTTGCTAGTGGTTTGGCAAAGAACATTAGCTTGGGCAATAAACTGCAATTACCAGTTTATGCTGGAACTTTGGCGTGCGATGGTCTGGGTGCGATTGCGGGGGCAGGGTATTTGCCGTTAAGTAAAGGATATGCTGCTGACCAAAAAAAGTTTATGTTTCAGGGATTTATCGATAAAGAATTAGCAAATTTATTTCCACCAAAAATGATTAATACTAAAGCTCGTTATTATGTTGATGCACAAACAATTCATAATATTTGTGATTACGCATTGCAAATGGTTGATGCGGCAGTTGATAAAATTGTGAATGGCAGTGTTGAAGCCAATGCTGTTGCCAAAGGAACTTGTGAATTTTGTTCGATGAAAGCATTGTGTCAACACGCTATGGGTCCTTAACGTGGTGATGGCGTAACTGTTACTTATAAAGACTTTGGTGGGGTGGATACACATTATAAATAATAAACCGACTGTAGAACAACAACATGTAATTGATTCTCAGGGACATAAGTTAGCCATCTCTGCCAGTGCCGGCAGTGGGAAAACGACAACTGTTATTAATCGCATTGCCGAAATTATTAAGCAAGGTAAAACAAGTTTTGACCAATTATTAGTTCTTACTTTTACTGATGCTTCGGCACAGGATATGCGCCTAAAATTAAAAAAACAATTGTGCGAAGCTTGGAAAACAGATGTTAAATTACAAGGGCTTTATCCATCGATTGATGATTTGAAGATTTCTTTACAAGCGGCTGCGATTGGTACATTTCATAGTTTTTGTTCAAGCATTGTTCGCGCATGGTTTACTGTCGCCGAAGTCAATCCCAGTTTTGCGGTGATGGATACAGTTGAAAGTAATAAACTAAAAGCCGATATTTTTGAAAAAGTGGTTTTAGAACAATATGAAAATGTTCGTCATGCTGTCGATTTATTCGCTGCTAGTCGTAATTTAGATGAGTTGCGTAGTGTGGTTTTTGCGATACAAGATTTTTTAGATACCCGTGAAGATAAAACTATGTGGATTCAAAAATCGGCATTAGCGGCTTATGATGCAAACATAAATCAAAATCAAGCGGTGCAGTATTTAATTGACGATTACCATGAAACTGCGCGTAAATATCGTCAGCTTTTTATCGAATTGAATCATGTTTCACCCCAAGTAAACTTAATGATTGATGTGGCTAACCAAATTTTAGCTGCCCAAAATTATACTGATTTCCAGAGTTTGCAGTGGGATTTTCCGCGCTTAAAAAAAGAAGCTGATTTTGTTTTGTATGATGAGTTTAAAGAACTACGCAAGAAATTTATCAATGATGTTTGTAAAGTTCTTCAAGAACAATTTAAGTTTCCGATTTCCGATGTGCAAGCGGATATTACAAAAGACCGCAAAGTTGTGCAACAATTAATTGACTTAGTGCAGGCGTTTGATACTGCGTACAGTGCGAAAAAAACTGAGTTTAAAAAATTAGATTACAATGATTTAGAAAAATACGCGCTTAAAGTATTGGAAAATTCAGAAGCTTTAGCAGCGATTCGTCAACAGTCTAAATATATCTTTGTTGATGAAGGACAAGATACGAATCCAGTACAATTTCGGATTATTGATATTTTGCGAGGTGATGATAAGTTCTTTTGTATTGTTGGAGATATTAAACAGAGTATTTATGGTTTCCGTGATTGCGAGCCTGAACTCTTTGAAAAATTTACCGGCGAAGATCATGTTGAAAAATTCCATTTAAATCGTAATTGGCGCAGTGTGAATTCTATTTTGCACTATGTCAATGAAGTTATGGGACAGTTAATGACAGAGTACAACCAAGGTCATAAATTTGATTTAAACGAGCCCGACGAAGCAGCAGCTCGACTTGCGTATTTATCTCGTCAGATTGAACAAGCCAAGAAAGATTTAATAGTCTTATTAAAAACACAACCGCAGCATGAATTTGTCGAGAAAGCCAAACAATTACACGAAGAAATTGAAAAATCCGCACGGTTTTTAGAAACAATTGGTCGAGAAAATTTACAGCAAAGCGGTAGCGAAATTGTCAAAATTTATGAGCAATTAAAAGCTGCCGAAGCCTTGACCGAACCTGTTAAGATTGAAATTGCTGAAGATATGGAATCGCAGATGGCAATGGTTTTAACGCAGATTAAACAATCCAATCTTCCGTTACAGGATATTGCAGTCTTAGCCGAAACTAGCGCACCTTTGCAAGATTTGCAAAAATATTTGGCAGACCGTGGTATTCCCAGCGTTATTGACCGTTCGAGTGATGCTTTGCAAGAACGCGAAATTATTTTGTTGAATCATTTTTTGTTTGCGGCTATGAATCCAACTAACGAACTGTCGCGCTATTTGGTTTTACAATATTTATTTCACTGCACAAATGATGATTTAGCTCGTTTGCGTTTGGGGAAAATTGATATTTCATTACAAACAAAAATTGATCATTGTGATGCTATTTTGACGCGTTACCGTGCGCTAGGGCGCGAGCAGTCCGCGTATGAAGTTTTGACGCAAGCCGCAACTGAATTCGGTATGTTGGAAATGCCAGTCGTTAATGCGTTTTTGGGTGCAATTCGTGGAGTTGGCGATTTTGATACTGTGGCACGCTATTTGTATTTAGTGGAACACCAATTAGTTTCAATAGAAGTTAATGTTGGCGCCAATGTTAATGATGCTGTGAAATTGATGACGATACATCATTCTAAGGGATTAGAATTCCCGATGGTTATTTTATTCCAAATGGGTTCGTCTTGGGTTCGCCGACATCGACCTGGAAAAATCATCATGGATAAAAACTTGGGTATTTGCGTGGCTTCATTAGATGCAGATAACTATGTGGAAAAAAGCCAAGTTTTAAGATTGGGGATTGCAAAATACCAACAGAGTAATCATTTAAAAGAAATGCAGCGCTTACTTTATGTTGCTTTGACTCGACCAAAAAATAAACTGTATATCACAGGTTGTTGGAAAAAAGACCCGTATCGCATTCGACCAGATTGTATGTTAGATTTGCTGAATCCAGTGGGAGTTGAGCAACAAATTTCTCGGCAAATTAATCCTGTTGAAAAAACTAGAGTTGTGGATTCAGCATCATCAATTCAAACCTGTCAATTCCAAGGAAATTCAGATGTTTTTGTTAAACAAAGTGTCACTGCCTTGGCAACAGTGGCGGAACCATTCCAAGATTATGTTGCGCCAGTTAAATATGAAGGTGAAGGTGGTAAAGCTTTTGGTACGGCATATCATCGCGAATTACAATATGGAGAATTACCCGCAGTAGTGCAACAGCTGGTTGCTGGGTATACAACATATCGCGAATTGCCATTTTTGTACCATTACGAAAATACCATTGTCCAAGGAATTATGGATTTGTTGGCAGTGAAAGACAGTAAAGCCATTATTGTGGACTATAAAACTACGCGCTTGCCGCAGTCAGCTTTAATCGAAAAATATCGTGAGCAGTTGCGTTTGTATGCTAAGGCGCTTCCCAATTATGAAGTTGATGCTTACATTTATTCTACTGTACACGATGAGTTAATTAAGGTATCATTTTAATATGGCGAAGAAACGACGAATTTCGAATAAAGCGATTGTCATTTTGAAAATCATTTCGGCAATGCTAATGTTGTTTGCATGTTGCTTGTATTTATTTATGAATTTTGGTGCTTTCAAACGCGATTTAGGATTAAATACTGATGCACCATTGGGGTCAGCACAAAACCCGTGGTACAATTTAATGTTTCCGGTTTTATTTTTATTGAGCATTTCCTTTGTGGTTTATTATGTTGGAAATATGATTATTCGTATTGAAACCAAGCAAATTTGGAAAGCTGACCGTTTGTTCTTCGTTTATCAAATTGTTTTTACAGGGTTACTCTTAATTACTGTTTGGCGCTGGTTTTTGATTGATTTAACCAATGCTTTGTTGCCAAGTATTGTCATGATTTTGGCTGGTGTGATGAATTTATTCATTCCGCGCATTATTGATAATGATAACGCTGACTTTTAAGTAATTCACCAATGCTTTTGTCTTCATTTACTTTGGTGTTGCCGCGTAAATCACGGTAATGATAAAGTGCGTGTAGGATTTCCAT
>JAFYKU010000031.1 GCA_017537405.1 Clostridia bacterium | reverse complement strand
TCAGTGTAACAGTAACCCACCAGTCCTTTTCTATGGCTACCTGATTAACGCCAGAATGTCCAACCTCCGTCTGCTGTAACATTGCTAAACGGTCTACTATTTCATTGTTTAACCACAGTTTTCCCATAATTGAATTCTATTTCAAGCGGTTAGCATTGGCTTTATAATTCGTTTCATCCACGCAGGCATCATATCTACATCTTTAGCAAGAGTCTCTTTGTTAGTTTCTTTCAATACCAATTGTTGGATTATATTTAGCTCTTCTTCTCCTACATTTTCTTTTTTCAGAGCTTTGAATGCTTGAACGATACGGACTTTGTGTTCAGGACTAACGCGAGCATAAACCTTAAATTTAGTGACTTCGGTTTTTAATTCTTCATCGCTGAAGTTATCTAAATGTGCACCTTCCACAACTTCAGAATATTTGGTAACCATACCTAATTCTTTGGCAATAGCGTAGGCGGTATCTTTGTGGTCGCCAGTAATCATAATTGCTTGCATGCCGGCGCGTTTGCATTTTTGTAACGCGGCATGGACTTCGGCGCGGGGTGGGTCAATCATACCCGTCATGCCGACAAAGATTAAACCATCTTCTAACATATCGTCTTTGTTTTTACATGAGCGGTAAGCATAACCTAAAACGCGTAATGCTTGTGAACATAAGTCGGAGTTAACTTGTCTTAGTGTTGCAACATCTTCAGCAGTAATTTTACGAACTTGGCCGTCAATATAAATTTGTTTGCAGCGTTTGATAATTTCGTCAAAAGCACCTTTCGTATATTGCTGAAAGTTGTCACCTTTTTGATTGACGGTAGTCATTAATTTGCGGTTTGAATCAAATGGAATTTCATTAACGCGTTGCCAAACTTGTTCAAGTGATGTTTTTAAATAACCGAATTGAGCTGCGCATTCGAGTAGGGCGGTTTCGGTTGGATCACCAATTAATTCGTTGGTTTGCATTTTGGCATCATTACACAAAACCATATTTTCTAATAAGATGGACATTTGGTCTTTGTCTAATTTAGCTGGGTCATATGTTTGGTTGTTAAAAAAGATTTTACGCACGGTCATTTTGTTTTGGGTAATGGTTCCAGTTTTGTCTGAACAAATGACTTCGCAGCACCCTAAGGTTTCAACTGAATGAAGACGGCGAATAATGACATTTTGTTTGGCTAATTTTGTAACACCAATTGACAGAATGATTGTAACGACAATCATCATGCTTTCAGGAATTGCTGCGACTGCGATGGCGATGGCTGTCATAAGTGATTCGGTCCAATGTTGATTGGTGAAGAAGATATCAATCATGAATATTGCGAAAGCGATAACAAGAACACAAACCGTAATGATTTTAGCAAATTTATTTAAACTAATTTGTAGTGTGGTTTTTTCGTTACCTATGTTTTGGTTGAGCATACCAGCGATTTTACCAATCTCTGTGTTTTGCCCAGTGGCAACCACAATCCCTTTGCCCCGTCCATAAGTTACTACGCTAGATGAGAATCCCATGTTTTTGCGGTCGCCCAGTGCTGTTTTTGTATCTAAGACAATGTCGGCATTTTTGCTAACAGGTAAGCTTTCGCCGGTTAACATGGATTCATCACATGTTAAATTAACACACTCAATCAATCGCAAATCGGCTGGCAGTACATCACCGGCTTCTAATATGACGATATCGCCAACAACCAAATCTGATGTCTTAACAAAAATGACTTCATTGTTGCGTAAGACTTTGGAATAGGGTTGTGACATGTTTTTGAGTGAGTCCATTGCGTTTTCAGCTTTGGCTTCTTGTATAACTCCAAGCACTGCGTTTAAAATAACAATGAATAAAATAATGGCTGTATCAATAAATTCGGTAGCGCCTTTTTTTTCTATAATACCAAAGACTAAAGATATGGCTGCTGAAACTAACAGTAAAATTATCATAATATCTTTGAATTGTGCGAAAAAGCGTGCAAGCCATGATTTTTTCTGCGCTTTGGCGAGTTCATTCTTCCCGTGTTTTATTAATCGTGTTTGCGCTTCGTTTGATGAAAGACCTTGTCGAGAAGATGATAGTTCGGTAAGAACTTCATCGGTTGTTTTGGTGAAAGTATTTTGCATAAGTTTAATTTATTACAATTGAAAAAGATTATCAAATGATTTGCGAGAAAAGTCGATAAGCATTATGCTATATTAATGGCGGGGGAAAATGAATTCGGTGGATTACAATCTGGCGAGGATCCAGAGAATTCTTTAAAGTACTCTTACGAAGACTATTTAGCCGATAATAATGATTTGCAAACGGGGTTTCCCACTAATAAAGATAATTTGACAGATACCGATTATCAACAGGGTAATGAGTTTACTAATTATAACGGTGGCGATGATTATGCAATTGACACCTCGGATGATAACGACAGCCCCGATGAAGATAATGAGTTTGATGACGGTTACGATGATGAAGATAATGACAGTTACGACGACGAAGATGATTACGACGAAGATGATTATGACGACGAAGAAGACGACGAAGAAGATGAAGAAGATGATGAAGAAGCCGAAGAAGACGGTGCAGGTGGGCATGGCTTAAAATCGGCAATCAAAGAAAAAGGAAGCGAATTAGTAAATGATGTCCGTCAAGGTTTGGCTGCCGCAAAAGGCGAAAAGGATCCGTTTGATGGTTTTATTAAATGGCGACCGGGTAACCCAATTACCTTGCCGTTATTAATTCAAGTCTGGCGTGAAGCTGTTAATATAAACGCAATTAAGCCACTGATTAAAACCGCTGATACTGCGGTCGAGCAGGCTCTTAATACGATTGGACCAAATTTGGTAATTAGATTAGCTGTTTATTTGAAAAAATGGGGTGACCCTGAGGCGGGTTATATTTCAGGTGTTTTAAGCATTGTTGAGAAATTTTCACATAAATTGTTATATACCAGTTTAGCTACTGTGGAGGCAATTTTTGATCAGCAATGGACGCAAGTTTGTGTTATTGCTGGCTTGTCTCCTGCTTTAGAGGCGGCGTTGCAAGTGACTCCTGTAAAAAAAATCATGACAGCAATTTTTATGGTTGCGGTGCCAATTATAAATTTGAAATTTATGAAAAAGAAAGTTAAAGAAGGTTATCAAGCAGTTAAGAAAAAAAACATCCAGCATAAAATTAATAAAAGAAAAAAAACAAAGAGCCAGAGCAGCTAAAAAAGCAGCTAAATAATTTAAGATCTAAGTATTAAATAAAAGCTAGCCAAATTGTTTTATTTATATTATAATATGGCTATGGAAGCAAAAAGTTTAAGACCTGGAAAATTGTTTAAAATGGACGGCGTAGTTTACGAAGTTATTGACTACGAATTCCGTCAACAACCACGCTTAGCAGCTGCAATTAGTGCGAAAATTCGTAACATTAAAACCGGCGCAATTAGCGTAGAAAACTTCAAAGGAAATCCGGTTTTGGAAGATGTTGAAGTTGAAAAGAAAGAATTGCAATATTCGTACATTGATGGGGAAATAGTCCATTTCATGGATATGGAAACTTATGAAGATATTCCTGTTAATCGTGACTTGTGTGAAGCGTCATTAAAATATAATGATGAAAATGGCGAACCAATCGTTTGTACTTTTAACTACATCGATGGAAAAATTGCAAGTATTGTACCGCCAACTTTTGTGGTTTTAACTGTTGCAGAAACAGAGCCAAGTGTAGCAGGCGATACGGCTCGTAATGCTTTGAAAACGGCTAAGTTATCAAGCGGAATTGAAACTAAAGTTCCAATGTTTGTTAACAACGGTGATAAAATCCGTGTTGATACAAGAACTGGTGCTTATGTAGACCGTGCATAAGTCTAGACAAAAATTTGACATAGTGTTATAATTACTATGTCAGTTATGACGGGTGTAGCCAAGTGGTAAGGCAATGGATTGTGGCTCCATTATGCGTGGGTTCGATTCCCATCTCCCGTCCCAGATGAGGGGTAGTCAAAAAGAGTGAAAAATCTTATTAGACTATCCAAAAAAAGTCACAGCGCAATCTGTGACTTTTTTATTGTCAAATTCTTGTAAAATTCTGCTTCAAATTGGTTTGGTGTTTTATTTTTTAATGATTCATGAGGTCTGTAATTATTGTAGAACTCCATATATGAATCCACGCTGTTTTCTAAATCTTCGAAGAATTCGTATTCTTTTGCATTGTATTCTTCTCGTTTGAAACTTGCGTAGAAAGATTCCATACAAGCGTTATCGTATGGATTACCACGGTGAGAGAAGGATTGATTGACTTTTAGAATTTGTAGTAAATCTCTAAAAGCAGTGGATGTGTAATTTGTTCCTTGATCAGTATGAAATGATAATTCAGCCGGTCGGTTTCTGTTTTCAAAAGCGTCCTTGAAAGTGTTGATTGTAAGGTTTGTATTGTTTTGACTTGAAAGTCTGTATGCAATGACTTTTCTTGAAAATAAATCAATAATAACGCAAAGAAAAAATTTGTTTAGTCTAACCTTAACTTATGTGACATCGCTTACCCAGAATTTATTGGGTGCATCTTGATTAAAAAGGCGTTTTAGTTTGTTGAATTGATAATCAGTATCTGGTTTTCTTGTTTCTTTTTTTTGTGGTTTTTGAATTGATTTTATGTTTAGCTCGTTCATTAATTTTTGAATTTTTTTTAGTGAAGTTCTAAATCCATTTGATTGTAATTTGGCGAATATCTTTTTTGCGCCAAATCTTTTTTCGCTTTCTAGATAAACTTTTGTAATTTCAGTTTTAAGTTCTTCATCTTTAATTTGATATTGTGTAATTTTCTTTTTTCTAAAATGATAGTTATAAAAAGTTCCAGTCGGTAAATCTAAAATTTTACACATGGTTTTTATCGGATATTGTCCTAGATATTTTGCAATCGAAACTTCCTTATCGTGTATACTTGCATCTTTGAAACAGTGTAAATTTTCATAAATTTCCAGTTTAAGTTTGGTATGTTCGAGTTCTCTTTGAAGCATTTCATATTTTTTATAATCGATAAACTTTTTTGTTTGAATATTCTTCTTAATCCATGTAAAGATTGTGGATTTAGCAACACCATATTTCGATGTTATTTCTTTAATCGGTTTTCCATCATTGTATTCAGTTAAAATTTGTTTCTTTGTTCTGTCGTTAAATTTGGTCATTTTTTGCTCTCTAGTAATTTGTAATTAGAAATTATATCAAATTAAAGTTAGTGTAGTAGTGATAAATGAACAAATAAAATTGTTATTTGTAAATAAGTTGTAAATTTTAACTTAAAAATTAAGTTCATTATAAAAAGTAATTTTAGGTTTTTAACTTATATGTTACATTAAAAAGTAAAGAATTTAATATGGAAAAATTGATATTAACAAAGTATTTTTATCCACTAAAACAGGGTGGTACGGAAAATTTTTTTGGTGGAATTTATTTTGGGACCTTTGGGCGAAACCGTTACCCAAAAGGTAAAACCAACAAAGTTAATTCGACTCGTTTGAGTCTGTTTGCGGCAGATCTTCCGAGGGCTGTGCGCCTTCCCCGCCCTCTTCTGTTTGCTC
>JAFYKU010000030.1 GCA_017537405.1 Clostridia bacterium | reverse complement strand
GTTCTACCATATGAACCACCAGTTATAATTGTTTTATATTTTTGCGAATGCTTAACCTTTGATTTAAAATCTTGCACTTTCATATTAATACCATATCTCTTTAGCTGTGTAGAATTCACAGAACTCAAAACAAAATCACCAGGTTTGTACTGGCGATCACTAAAATATGAATTTGAATATAACATAACAATTTCTCCTTATTTTATCTTGACTTTTACTGAACTATTTGCGTATAATAAAAACAGAAGTGATGCGGTATCTTTGATACCAACTATGAATGGGATTTATTCCCGTGGGGCATCGCTTTTTTTTATTGTTTTTTTTGGATATTTCCATGAATATTTCCAAGTACTAAAATTTCGTTTATCGTCATGCCTTACACGCCGGACTATATTCATTGGCTCTGGGTCATTCGGATTGGGATTTGGAATAACAGTTTCATTATTGTGCCGACCGTCTTTATAACCATGCATAACTTTACGATATTTCCACTCTTCTATTTTCTTTACTTCGTCAAACTGTTCACCAACAATCAATGCTGGATGATTTGATTTGTAATATTTCCGAAAATGTGGGAATTGCTCCGATTTTCGTGATTGCTTTTGAAAATTAGTCTTTTGAAATTTTTGACTTCGCCTATTATGTCGTTTTTCTTTTTTCAATTTACTTTCGTCCTTTTAACGACATTTTTCCCAATGCTTAATTTGCGACTTTAACCACCCTTTACTTTCCGCACGATACAAACTACCAAGTGTTTCTTTCGGTGATAAATATCCATGAGTTACAGAATCAGCCCCGCTACCAATTCCACGCCATTTTTTATGACCATTTCTTTCATAAGTTTTACCGGTTAATTCAACACGATAACCATTATAAGCAGAACCAACTCGCAAATGATTTTTTGTGTTTTTACAATATTTTTCGTTCAATCTAGCAACTTCGTCATATAATTCTTTTTTAGAAGTATAAGCCATTTTAATTTCTCCTTTTATAAATATGGAATAACGGATAGATTGCTCTACCCGTTACACCACTTTCTTTTCTAAAATTTCCCACTGTGTAGGGTTCACAAGAGCATTTTTGAAAAAGCCCATTTGACCCGATATCGGGTCGGACAATATATAAAATTAAATTTATTAATTATTAACGCTGTACAAAACAGCCCATCTTATCATTGAAATGAATGTTTGGGTTGTTAGCAATATTTTGCGCGTCTTTTTTTGACGCACCTAAATCAAGAGCCAAATTATATTTATATGCCCTTGCAGTATCGCGAGCGTGTTTTACATAACCCATTGAAAATGCTGCTTTTTCTTTTGCAGTCATTTTTACACCAGCTGGTTTATGGTTGTCAAAAGCGCGTTTTGAATGAAACGCATACTTTTCTGACATAGTATGTGGCTCATATTTTTTTAGTTGTGCCATACTCTTTTCCTTTTATTTTTCTTTTACAGTGTCGACTTCACCGTTGTGGATTGGTTACAGCCAGTGTCCACAATCACCAGCTGTAATGGTAAGAGAAATCAAGACTTGGGGGCATCTTGACTTCTCAATGGAAGTGGGTTTTCAATGAACCCACTAAAACATTAAGCTTTCACTACTTCGCTTTCCATTGATTTGAAAAACATTTCGATAATCTCTACAACATAATCAGCCATATGTTTTTGTCTTTTTCTTGCAAAAGATAAAACTTTGTCATAAAGTTCTTTCGTAAAATTAACCTGCAAAGATGTATTAGGGTCTGATATGAAATCTTTTGTTTCAATAAAACCTTTATCTTTTTTCTTTAATTCCCGTAAATCTTCACAAGTCATTATTGAATCACATTTTGTTAAAAGACTGTCATTCATAGATAGCATTTCACAGAGTTGAGAAAAACTGTATCCGCTGTATTGACTTTTAACTTCATTGGTATTTACATCACCAAATTTCTTATAGACACCAATATAACGGTCAGTAGTAGATTTTGAAAAAGCAAAATAATCTTTAATCAAATCATATACAGATGCATAATAATTGCCGTCTTCTGTTTTGATGTACATATAAATATTTGATTCTTTTAAAGAATGTAACTGTGAACCAATTTCAATGCAGCTATTTAAGCAATCACTCTTTTTATAATTAATAATCTCGATAATTTTATCCAACTCTGCTCGTGCTATTTTTTCAGTCATGCTTATTTAACCACCTTTTCTTTTGCTGTCGCAGTTACTGTTTTTTGTTCAGCTAAAAGATATGATTCTAAGAAATATTTTTCTTCACGGCCACAAAGCATTGATTTATACAATTTATTTTCTTTATCAAAAGCAATAATCCAACAAAAGAAAATATTATTCGTTTCATTGTTTTGGCGCTTTTCTAAAACTGCCGTATATACAGATTTATTTTTCTTTTGATTTTCAGACAAGATTTTAATCAAGAATTGGTCAGTTTCATTGCGCTCTAATAAAGCAACTTTACGAGTGTGATTTTTAGATTCACTAATTTTTGCTACACAACGCAATTCATAGCTTTTGTACTTTCCAGCATTGACAACAAATTCTGCACGAGCAGGATATGTTTCAATAACCTTTGACTTTTCAACTTCTTCGTCTTCGATGTTGAATTCTAAATTTTTTGTTTCTTCCATTTTTATTTTTTCTCCTTTTTTAGCCATTGGTGGCAAACCTTATTTTTTTGATTGTTCTCAATCAACGACCCACTGGACTGGGGGCAATAACGAAATTCCAGCCCGTTATTGCCACTTGCGATAGATTGATATTGCTCAACCTACCAAAGCAAACTCAGATATAAACAAAATTCGTTTTGACTACATTTAATAAATTTTTTTGTAAAAATTTAAAAGCAGATGTATATTTCGTGGTTTTATAACAAGTGCCATTTATTAAAATGAAATAATAATCCATTACTTCCCCCCCTGTACATGTTTGATTAAACCATTTACAAGAATGTCTTTATAACTTTCGCCAACTAGACACTCCAATATTTCTAATTGTTGTACTGCCGTATCGAATGGCAGACGCGCTAGGTTTTCGACTAATTTTTGATTCATTATTTTTGCCCCCTTTTATTTGACAAACATCCAGTTATCGAACTACAATTATTTTGTTACGATAACAGTTTGTTTTACTACCTAATGATAATACCTATAGGTAATATTGTCAACTATTTTATGCCATAAAAAAGGGAGTAAATTTACTCCCTTTAATTAATTTTATTAATACTAATTTTTTATTTTATCTAAAATTTCATTTCTATAGCAATTTATTTTACTCTTAATAGAACTTCGAAGTCGTTGTGTATTATCTTTTAACTCATCATATTCGATTTCAATTAATTTTAAATTATGTTTTTTATATAATTCAATTTTTTCTCTTTTATTTTTATTATATTTCTCATCACCTTTAACGCCCCATAACTCAATATATATTCCCTTATCCATCGTAACAGGAATAAACCAATCACAAATTACTGTTCTTTCATCAATTTCATCAACCTTAATATTATAAGCATGAACTATATTATTTGTATATAAAATATCATCTACTTTAATTTCAAATTCACTTTCAACAAAATGTCCATCCTGGGTCTTTTTTATTTTTGCTTTATCCTTATCACTTTCTACTTTTATTTCATTTATTTTCTCTATTTCTTTTATATTTAAAGATAACCTACTGTTTTTAGTTTTTAAATTTTCTTCTATTTTATCTATATCTTTAAATAACGTTTCTAAAATTGCATCATCCTTATATAACTGATTTAATATGTTTGCAATAGATACCATTGTTAATTGCTGATAATATATTTTATCTTCATTAAAAATTCGCATCGCATAATCTTTAGCATTATAATAATAATCTTTTAATTTTTGTGGATTCTGATTTTTATCTAATTCTTCCATTCTATCTTGTATATTAAAATGACAATCTCTACAAAAATCAAAACTATCAGAAATTGGTTCACCACATAACTTACAAAAATTATTATTTTTTATTTCTAAAATTTTTTTTGTTTGTTTTTCTTTCCATTTTCCATTTTCATCTTTGTAAACTTCACCAGTTTTTATCTGTTCCAAATGTTTTTTACAATGTGGATAAAAACTAAAAGCATCTTCATTACAATTTTCTAAAATACATTTTTTCCCCATAGTTAATTACCTAGTAATAAACATAACATATTACAAAACAATAAACAAATAAAAAACCCCAGGAATTTACCCGGGGCTTATTTCATATGTTTTTATCCGAAGATGCCTTTACCTATCCAGTCTTGCAGCCAGCCACAGAGCCAGCCTACCCAACCAAACATTTTTGATATTAAATTAAGTAGCCAGGAGACCCAGCCTAAAACTGGGACTCCACATGCTATTGTGATGATAAAGGCAAGAATAGGTAGTATTATTAGTAACCAAAATGAACTTTTCATTATGCTAACCTTTTATTTAAAACATATTGCTTATTGTTTTCAGAATAATAAATATGTACCCCATCATTCCAAATTTGTTTTCCATTTAACGAACTAAATCCTTTCCATGACATCTTTGCTACCGTTCCATCAGAATTAATAATTTTATTAACACCATAACCATAATTTGGATCTACACAAGACAAATAATGATTCTCACCGTCAGTCC
>JAFYKU010000004.1 GCA_017537405.1 Clostridia bacterium | reverse complement strand
TGCCAGCTTGGTCAAAAAAAGTGGTCCAAAATTTTTCGTACTTATAATAAAGTAACGCACGGGGTATTCCAATTTTCATTTTTCTCTCCTTGTCTGTTCTGTGTTTTTATTTTGCAAAGAACGCTACGCCCAAAGCATTGGGGCCCACATGGGTACCAATCGTGCTACCATACATATAAACAGGAATCTCTTTCAGGCTAGCCACATGTTCTTGCCACAATACCGCACTATCTTCCAAATACTTGCGTAAATACTCATCACGATAACCCGAAAATATCACACCATAAGGCATATTAAAATCAATACCGCCACATTTTTGTACTAACTGCATCAATAAATTATTGCTTTTTTTGCTACCCATGGCTTTACCAACCATTTTCACTTCACCACCCGTAACTGAAATTACTGGTTTAATGGACAATAATTCACCTGCAAAAGCCGTTAAAGTCGAAATGCGTCCGCCTTTGCGTAAATATTTTAAAGTATCAACAACCGCAATTACTTGCACTTTGTGCTTGATTTGTTCTAATTCTTGATGTATCACTTCCGCAGTCTTACCTTCCGCAACCAAGCGTAGGGCATAGTCACATAAAATGCGTTCACCAGTCGCTGCCGTCAAGCTGTCAACTACGAAAACTTGATTCGGAAATTTTTTCGCAGCCGCTTTCGCACTATTGTAAGTTCCCGATAATTTAGAAGAAATGGTAATGGCAATCACTTGGTCCCCATTCGCCGTTAATTTTTCAAATTGTTCTGTCCAACGAAATTCGTTAATTTGGCTAGTTTTTGGTAATTCATTGCTTTCAATTAACTTATTTAAAAATTCCTGCGGCAATAAATTAACACCATCTAAATAAACATCTTCACCAAAACGCACTTCCAACGGAATCATGTGAATTCCTTTTTGTCTTGCTTCTTCTTCTGTAATATCAGAAGCACTATCAACTAAAATTTTAATCATTTTTTCCTCCATAATTTTCACAGATTGCGGTTAAATTATCCGAAATTTTTGTTAATGCTTTGTAAAAAATTTCACGGTCGGTATCCGAAATTCCATTACCCCCCATACTTATCATGTTGTTTATTTTATGATAAATAATGGCTGCATCTTTTTGACCTTGTGCCGTCAACTTAATCGGATTACGGTATTTTTGTGTACTCTTTTCGTCCACATAAACCAAACCTTTTTCTATCAATTCTTTAACAGTTCGCGACATTGCACCTTTATCTTCATCACATAAATCACAAAGTTCAGTTAAACTAACACCATCTTCCAGTTTGTGTAAAAAAAACAAACACTGCACTTGCTTGCCTTTTAAACCTAACTCTTCAACTTCGCAATTCTTGATTTTTTGAATGCATCGCGAAATGTTTAAAATTAATCCTGTAAAAGTTTGATACCTTTCTTCCATAATTTTACCTAAGTTCAGCTTACCATAAATTGTTGTTATGTCAACAATTTTGCCCGTATTTCATCAAAAAAAAATCTTCACCACACAGATGAAGACTTTTTTGTTCATGCAATGCTTTTAAAGCTTAATATTTACGCTTAATGTAAATCGCACCGCGCCAAATCACGCTACAAATTAACCACAGAGTAGCCAGCAACACTAAAATATAGATAATAATGGAACCAGCATTATATCCGCCGAAAATCCATTCTACTAAATTAAAGCGAAAGATACCGACCAACCCCCAGTTTAATCCGCCGATAAACAACACAATTAAACTAATAATGTTTGCGATAATCATAATAGCATTCCCTCCCTAAATCTATTATGCGTCGAACGCAAAAAAATATGTAAAGAGTAAAAAGACAAAAAAAATCCCCACCACAACAGGTGAGGACTTTTTTTCGAACGATGGTGGAGGTGAGCGGATTCGAACCGCTGACCCCCTGCTTGCAGGGCAGGTGCTCCGACCAGCTGAGCTACACCCCCAAGTTCTAAAAAACATTTTAAAAAACTTCTAGCTTTTTGTCAAGTACTATGTTATAATAATTTTGTTCACGAAAAACGCACCGCTAGCTCAGCTGGATAGAGCGTCTGTCTACGGAACTAATTGCCAAGAGTTCGAAATCTCTTTTAAAAGTCAATACAATTTAATACGCGTTCTTAGCTCAGCTGGATAGAGCGTTGGTCTACGGAACCAAAGGTCAGGGGTTCGAATCCCTTAGGACGCACCAAG
>JAFYKU010000029.1 GCA_017537405.1 Clostridia bacterium | reverse complement strand
CATGGGCGTAGAAGTTTCGTTTTGCGAGCTGCGTACCAAGATGGTAATTAATGTAGTCGATGGAAAAGCTTTGGGGCGTATTGTCGACATAGTTTTTTCGCGTGATAATGCAAAAGTTATTGGTGTTGTAGTCCCTGGAGATAAAAATTTCCATTTATGGGGGCGCAAAAATGAATTATTTGTGCCATATGATAATATATTAAGAATTGGAGTTGATGCCGTTTTAGTTGAGTTGCGACCAATTAGTGCATACAAAAACGCGTGTAATGTCGAAATTACACCGCATCAATGTTGTTCTTTAAGTGATGCTAAAGAGCGATAATTATTTTTTACGAAACCGAGTTTGATTGTTCTTAAATTCATCAATGTTTCCAGTGGGGGCAGGCGAGTCAATTACTATTTCGCCGTTTTTAGGGTCTCGATGGTATAATGTTGTGTAGCCGCATTTAACTGCATCTGCCATAATACCCATACCGTTTGACATGTCAATGCCTTGGTTGATACAAGTTGCCATAGCAATGACAAGTGAAGGACCGTTGTGTGCGGTGGCTTCTTTTAAAACTTTCAATGTATGTTCCATATTAGCGCCCATTGCAATTTGCGCAACATAAACATTTGGATATTGCATCATCATTGCTCCAAGATTTTTCTTGTCAGTTTGTTTGCCGCCGGAAGCAAATTTAGCAACTGCACCTTTTGGGGTAGCTTTACTTGCTTGGCCACCTGTATTGGAATAAACTTCGGTGTCAAGAACTAGGATATTGATATTTTCTTGAGAAGCAAGCACATGGTCGAGACCACCAAATCCAATATCATAAGCCCAGCCATCTCCGCCAATAACCCAGACAATTTTGTCTGTAGCACCTTGGATGTTTAGTGCTTTACGAAGACCGAAACCAAATTCGGCATTGTCTTCAAATAAACTATTTGCCCAAGCGGGGCCATGTCCCGCATTGTTTTTTGCATATGGGCATGATGGAGAACTGCCACCGTAAATAGAAGAGCAACCGGTGGCGTTGGCAATTACAAGCTTATCACCATAAAGCTGGGTTAAAAGTTTAATGTAAGGTGTTTCGCCGCAACCAGCACAAGCACCAGAAAATTCAAATAATGGACGATTAAATTGAGATAGTTTAACATTTTTGGAGTCTATTTTGATTTCTGGTAAAGTTAAAGAAAATTTATAGTTTTCGTCTTCGTGAACTTGGTCAAATGATTTCATGACTAATGCTTTGTTTTTCGATGGGCAAACTTTTGCACAAGCACCGCAGCCGGTACAGTCATGTGGTGAGATTTGGAGTCGGTATTGATAACCATCGTAGCCTGGGACACCGAGTGCTTTAATTGTAGTAAAGTCAGTTGGTGTTGGTTTATTCGTTAAAACCGGTCGAATTGTTGCGTGTGGACAAACCAAAGCACATCGATTGCATTGAATACAATTTTCTGGAATCCAACACGGTAAGCTGGTCGCGATGTCGCGTTTTTCGTATTGTGTAGTTGCAGTAGGGGCACTGCCGTCTGGTGTAAAAGCAGAAACAGGGAGTGTGTCGCCTTGTAAACAGTTAATTGTTTGTATCATGGTTTTTGCTTTGAAGTCGCAATTTTCTTCACTAATTGTTAATGTATTAACATCAATTTTTTGTAGAGCGGTATCGGCACTGTCAATGGCTTGATGGTTCATGGCAACAACGGCGGGGCCTTTTTTGCTGTAACTCTTTTCGGCACAAATTTTCATTAAATTTTTAATTTCGTCAAAATCAATTAAGTTAACTAGTTTGAAAAATGCGGACTGCATAATAGTATTAATGCGGACGCCGAGTCCCAATTCTTTGGCTATTTTGTATGCATTAATAATATAGAATTTAATATTGTTGTCGCGCAGGGTGCGTTTAATATGATTAGGTAAGATGTTATCAATTTCGTCGGCAGTATAGGTGGTATTTAATAAGAAGGTTCCGCCTTGAATAATTCCAGATAACATATCAAATTTTGTTAAGAATGTTTGGTTGTGGCACGCGACAAAATCAGGATGAGTGACTAAATAAGGTGCGTGGATTGGCTTTTCACTAAAACGCAAATGGGAAATTGTCGTGCCGCCGCTTTTTTTGCTGTCATAAACAAAGTATGCTTGGCTATACAAATTAGTATTGTCACCAATGATTGCACAGCTGTTTTTGTTCGCGCCAACAGTTCCATCACTGCCAAGTCCATAAAAACGACATCCACCTTTAAGATGTAATTCTGGACATGGTTTGACTGGTAATGAAGTTTGCGAAACATCATCATGGATACCGATAGTAAAATGCATCTTAGGTTCTGTGGTTATTGCGTTGTTATAAATGGTGGCAACCATATCCGGAGTAAATTCTTTGCTAGATAGACCATAGCGGCCAGCAATGATTGTTTTGTTACGGACAACTGCTGCGATATCAAGATACAGTGGGTCCCCAACAGCGCCATTTTCTTTGGTACGGTCTAATACTGTGATTGTTTTGGTTGTATTTGGAATGGCTTTGAGTAAATGTGTGGCGGAAAAAGGGCGATAGAGTCGTACTTTAATTAAACCAAATTTGCCATTTAATTTCGGTAATGTTTCTTCGATAGTTTCACAAGCTGAACCCATTGCAATAATAATGTGTTCGGCTTGTGGGTCACCAACATAATCAAATAAATTGTATTTACGGCCAGTTAATTTTGCAAATTCTTGCATATAGTTTTCGACAACATTAGGAACGGTATTAATGT
>JAFYKU010000028.1 GCA_017537405.1 Clostridia bacterium | reverse complement strand
CTACAAACCTCATGCTCAATTAGTTGTTTGTGGTTGTATTGTACCCAACAATCGTGATGCTTTGTGTCATGGGTTGCCTGAAGTTGACATTTGGTGGGATACTAAAAACTATCACGATTTAGCGGCTCTATTAACAGGTAAGACTGCGGTAGTGGGAAATAAATTGTTATCAACGCCTTCTAGCTATGTATATATCAAAATTGCAGATGGTTGTAATCGTCGATGTGCATTTTGTACAATTCCATCAATTCGTGGAAAATATGTTTCGCGTCCAATTAAAGAAATTGTTGATGAAGTTCAACATTTTGCGAAGCTTGGTGTACCGGAATTTATTTTAGTTGCACAAGATGTTACTATGTATGGTGTCGATTTGGGTTTGAGCTTGGTTGATTTATTGCAGGCAATAACGACTATTGAAGGTGTTAAGCGTGTTCGTTTGCATTATTGTTATCCAGAATTATTAACAGATAAACTATTGCAAGAAATTGCAAGTAATGAAAAAATTGTTAAATATTTAGACATACCTTTTCAACATTGTAATACGCGTGTTTTGAAAATGATGGGGCGCCGTGGTAGTAGCGAAAGTTATCGAAATTTAATTGAGAAGATTCGTCGTGTAATTCCAGGTGTTACAATTCGTGCAACTATGATGGTTGGATTTCCGACCGAAACTAAGCAAGAATTTAAAGAGTTAGTCGAATTTTTAAAAACGGTAAAATTGGATTATGTTGGTTTTTTTGCATATTCGCGTGAGCCAGGTACAGCTGCTTTTGATATGAAACAGGTGTGTGAATTAGTAAAACGCAAACGCTTAAGGATTGTTGAAAAAACACAACAAGCAATTCTAGATGCTAAACATCTCAGTGAAAAAGGTAAAACTGTGCGCGTGGTATGCGATGCAGTGGTTGATGGTGTTGCTCGTTGTCGAACGGCTGCTCAAAGTCCAGAAGTTGATCCGTGTATTTTTATTGATCAAATTGACCAAGCCCAGACTTTCGTGGTTGGTGAAGAGTATGATGTTAAATTGTAATGGGATTCCTGCTTGATGGTAAATTATAAATATGTAATAATTTAATATGGAAACATTGTTTGATAATTTACATCAAACGCAAAAACCTTTAGCTGAAAGAATGCGTCCGTGTATTTTAAGTCAGTTTGCCGGGCAACAACATTTGTTGGCAGAGGGAAAATTATTGCGTCGTTTAATTCAAGCAGGGCGTGTGCCAAGTGTAATTTTTTTTGGACCTCCGGGGACTGGTAAAACAACTCTGGCTCAGATAATTGCAGATAGTAGTAATGCTAAATTCGTTAAATTGAACGCTGTATCGACTGGTGTTGCGGAAGTTAAGGCTGTTATGCAACAAGCTAAAACGGATTTTGAATTACACGGTAAGAAAACTTATTTATTGCTGGATGAATGTCATAGGTGGAGTAAGGCGCAAAGCGATTCTTTGCTTGGTGCGCTTGAAGCAGGTTATTTATTATTAATTGGATGCACAACGGAAAATCCGAGTTACAGTATGACGCGTGCGATAGTATCGCGTTGTACGGTGTTTGAATTTAAGCGTTTGAGTGAAGATGATATTATGTCTCTTTTGAAAAAGGCTATTACATCTTCGCAAGGGCTAGCAGATTTTAATTTAAATATTGATGATGATGCTTTAAAATATTTCGCTGCGGCGTGTGCCGGTGATGTACGAAGTGCGTTAAATGGCTTAGAACTTTGTGCAATCACGACGAAACCAAACATTGACGGTGTGATTATGGTTGATAAAAAAATTGCGGCAGAATGTTTGCAACAAAAAGCGCTAAACCTGGATGAAACTTTGTACTACCATATTTTGAGTGCGTTTTGTAAAAGTTTGCGTGGTAGTGATGCAACCGCAGCTTTATATTATGCTAATCGATTAATGGCTGCCGGTATGCAACCGCAAATTATTGCCCGCCGCGTGATTGCACATGCTTGTGAAGATGTAGGATTGGCGGATCCGCAAGCTATGGTGCAAGCATGTTCGGCATTATATGCCTTGGATAATATGGGAATGCCAGAAGGAAATTTAGCTTTGACTCAAGCAATAGTTTATGTTTGTCAAGCTCCAAAAGATAATCGTGTTGTAACAGCAATGAGTCAGGCTCAAGATGATGCAGCGAATCATGCGGATGATCGGATTCCCGAATATTTAAAGAATCATACCGAAGCTCATAAAGATTATAAATACCCGCATGATTTTGGTGGTTATGTGGATCAACAATACTTGCCGGATAGTTTATTAGGGCGCGATTATTTCCCGGATAAAAAAACGAAAAATTAATTTGTCTAAAATAAAAATATAGATATATACTAGTTTGAATTTAAATTAAATTTGGGGGGCAAATGAAATTTAAAAAAAGTTTTACTTTTTTATCACTGCTAACTTTTACTTTTTTTGTTGCTTCTATTTTTAGTGTTTTTGGTAGTGCGGGAAATTTAACAAATGCTGTTTTTGGTGCAAATTCTGATTTAAGTAATGCTAATGCGGGGAGCTCTTCGAATACGCCTATTTTGATTGGATGTATTGTGTCGGGGGTTTTGTTTCTTGCTTCAATTTGTTTTATTGTAATCGACTCACTGAAGTATAAAAAACGCAAAAATTCAGGAAATGTAAAAAATGCTAAACCTTTGGAAGTTAAAAAAGAAACTAAAATTCAATCTCCAGCAAAACAAGTGCAACAAGCTGTTCATAATGAAGTGAAACCAGTGGTTGAAAATAAAGAGCACTTGAATCAAATTAAACAAACAAATCAACTTCAACAAACGACTCCGCAAGTTGTTGTAAAACCTTCTGTTGAAGAAGACGAAGATGATGGCGAATACATTTAAAAATAATAAAAATTTATTTAATGAGTTAAAAAACAATTGACAAGCTTAATAAAAATGTGCTTTACAAATTCAAAATAATATTGTAATATAGAGCTTATTGTGGATTTATTAGCGGGGAGGATTGTTTTTTGAGTAAAGTCGATGCGATCGAAGTTGAAGGCAGTGTCATTGAAGTGATGCGAAATGCTAAGTTCAAGGTTAAATTGTCTAATGGTCATGTAATTATGGCGTACTTATCTGGAAAGCTTTACAAGAATAACATTAAGGTCCTTGAAGGTGATATGGTGAAGTTGGAAATTTCACCTTATGATCTGAACAATGGCCGCATTACCTGGCGCAGTAAATCTGTAATTGATAACGGAGGGAATGGACAATGAAAGTTAGAAGTGGAGTAAAGCCGATTTGCAACAAATGTAAAGTAATCAAACGCGAAGGTACCGTTATGGTCATTTGTGAAAATCCAAAACACAAACAACGCCAACCGCGTCCGTGTAAATCACCGCGTTAAGGCAAATTATCGTGCATCCCGCGCGGCATTATTGGGGTGCGCGTTTTTATAGATAAATTAAAAAAGGAGAAAATAATGGCAAGAATTTGTGGTGTAGATATACCGAAGGATAAATGCATTAAATATGCTTTAACATATATCTATGGCATTGGTTTAAAAACGGCAGATAAAATCTGTACGACTTGTGAAGTAGATCCAACAGTTCGTACTAAAGATGTGCCGGAAGCAAAAATTAACGAAATTAGAACTTACATTGATAAGAATTTCAAAACAGAAGGTGACTTGCGTCGTGAAATATCGTTAGATATTAAACGCTTGACTGAAATTGGTTGCTACCGTGGTATTCGTCATCGTAAAGGTTTACCTGTTCGTGGTCAATCAACCAAACAAAATGCGCGTACACGCAAAGGTCCAAAGAAAATGGTTATTAGGACCAAGTCATCATAAGGAGTTTAGGAGGAAATAAATGGCAGAAGCAAAATCAAATGCACCGATGAAGAAAAAGCCAGTTGCAAAGCGTAAACACAAAAAAACGTTAAATGCAAAAGGTAAAGCTTTTATCAATGCATCATTTAATAACACGATTGTAACTTTGACAGATGAACAAGGCAATGTTATCAATTGGGCAAGTGCTGGTGTTGCAGGTTTCAAAGGAAGTCGTAAATCAACCCCATTCGCAGCTCAAACAACTGCAGAAAAAGCAGCTGCTACTGCAAAAGAAATGGGTTTATTAAAAGTCGATGTTTTTGTTAAGGGTCCGGGTGCTGGGCGTGAAAACGCTATTCGTGCGTTGAATCAAGCCGGTTTGGAAGTGTTATCAATTACAGATACTTCACCGGTTGCTCATAACGGTTGTAGACCACCGAAGAGGAGGAGAAAATAATTATGGCAAAATATATTGGTCCAGATTGTCGTCTTTGCCGTCGTGAAGGATGTAAGTTGTTTTTGAAAGGTGAACGTTGTTTATCTGCAAAATGTGCAATGGAAAAGCGTCCTGTTGTTCCTGGACAACACGGCTTAGCTCGTAAGAAAGAAAAAGAATATGGTACACAGTTGCGTGAAAAACAAAAAGTAAAACGCGCATACGGTTTACAAGAAAAACAATTCCATGCTTTATATGAAAAGGCTGCTAACACTAAAGGTCGTACTGGCGACAACTTGTTGTCTTATTTGGAACGCCGTTTAGATAATGTTGTTTATCGTATGGGTATTGCAGATAGCCGTAGTGAAGCTCGTCAATTGGTTTCACATGGTCATATTACTGTTAACGGTAAATCTGTAAATATTCCTTCATATTTAGTTGAAAAAGGTGATATTATCGCAATTAAAGAAACTAAAAAAGAATTGGAAATTTTCAAAGTTTTGAAAGACCAAAAAATCAGTTTACCAAAATGGTTGGAT
>JAFYKU010000027.1 GCA_017537405.1 Clostridia bacterium | reverse complement strand
GCATACGCTAAAATGTGTGCTGCCGTATGATTTAATATTTTATCCATAATGGTCATTATAGCACGAATAATAAATAAATCAAATAGCAAAAAATTTGACAAGTAATTTAGGATAAATAATCTTGATTATTAATAAACTAAGATTATGAAGATTTCTACCGATGAACGATTTCGAAATTGTTTAGAACATTTGGCACAAAAATTTAATGGCAAAATAAAAATATGCGATAAGCGTTATGTTTTGAATTTAAAACCCTGTATTGACCACTATCAAGTTTTCGATTGTATCGTTGAACAAATAGTTACCGCTATGAAAGCCTTTTATTTAGAAAGCAAATTAAAAATCAAAAACAAAACTTTAATTAAAGTACTGGTAAATTATGACAAGAAATCTGACATTATTATTGCTGCCTCTTTATTTAATTTAACACCGGAAACTTTATTGGATTCAATTTATGACTTTCGGTTAAGTCGACTAAAATTCCGCTGGAATGAAGTGATACAACTTGTAAACGAAAATTATCCACAATTAACACAAAAAGTTGTTTTTAATGAATTACTTCGCTTTTTAATTATTAATATGGATTATCGAATGTCCGAAGCGCACATCATAACTGTAAATAAACATCCCCAAATTTGTGATAAAAAATTAAATCCGCTTCCCCACACTGACGAAGATATTATTAATTCATTAATAGACATTGCTCCACGCCAAATTGTAATTCATACTGACAATTATCTCAACAAAGAGGTAATCGATCGTATCGAAAATTTCTTTCCAAACTGCATTTGCATTGAATACAACGCAGTGCTATAATAAGCCATGAAAACTTATCATGTAAGAGTCTTTGACCAAACACAAACAACTAAGTTTGATAGCGAAATTGAGGATTTAAAACCCAATGATTATGTAATTGTTGAGACGCCTACAGGCGCAGAATGGGGCGTGGTTGCAAGCGAAGGAACATTAAAGAAAAGCCACGAATCCAACCATGCGCAAATTTTCCGCCGCGCAACAGCAAAAGACCAAAGCCAAATTAACCTGCTTTTGAAGTCGGCTCAGTTTGCAAAAGAAAAAGCTATCGATATGGCAGCGCAATTAAAATTAGATATGAAAATTATGTCCGCACACTACACTCTCGATGCCAGCAAAGTTTTAATTAACTTTTCGGCAGAACAAAGAGTTGACTTCCGTGAACTGGTACGCAATTTAGCTGGTGCCCTGCGCACACGCATTGAACTTCACCAAGTTGGTGCACGCGACGAAGTAAAAGCGACCGGCGCATTGGGCGTTTGCGGACAAGAATGTTGCTGCAAAAGATTCTGTCATAGCTACCCTGATGTTTCTATTAAAATGGCGAAACAACAAAATTTATCTTTAACACCAGAAAAAATTAACGGCATCTGTGGACGCTTAAAATGTTGCTTGTCATATGAAAGTGATAAATGTTAAAATAAACTAGAAGAAGCAAAAGGAGTAAACTAACATGAGATGTCCAAATTGTGGTTCACGCGATAATAAAGTTGTCGACAGTCGTACTAATGATAATTCAAATTCAATTCGCCGTCGTCGCGAATGTTTAAAATGCAGTAAGCGCTTTACTAGTTATGAAACAATTGAGCGCGTATCTTTATTAGTAATTAAAAATGACGGTAGTCGTCAATCTTTTGATTCACAAAAAATTAAAAACAGTATTATGGCAGCCACTGGTAAGCGCCCCGTATCAATGAAACAAATTGATAACATCGTAGAAAGTATTGAGATGCAAATTGCAAATACCGCTATGGGCGACCAACAAGAAATTGCCAGCAGCATTATCGGCGACATGGTTATGGAAGAATTGAAAAAAATTGATGAAGTTGCTTACATTCGTTTTGCAGCAGTATATCGTCAATTTAAGGATGTTTCAACATTTGTTAATTTCGTAAAAGAATTTGAAAAAGAAATCGCAAAGAAAATTTAACATTGCGATTTTTCTTTTAGTTCTGCTAAGCGGAGTGCTTCCACCATTTCCGTTATTTCGCCATCTACAAATTTAGTAAGATTGTATTCGGTGCGATTTATGCGATGGTCAGTTACTCTGCCTTGTGGATAATTATAGGTGCGAATCCGTTCACTACGGTCACCCGTACCCACTTGTTCATGTCGTGCAGAAGCGTATTTTGCATCTTCCAAACTTTGGTAATAATGTGCCAATTTAGATACAAGTACAGTCATCGCTTTTTCACGGTTAGCTAATTGGCTGCGCCCATCTTGACAGGTAACAACCATATTAGTTGGTAAATGTGTTATACGAATAGCACTTTCGGTCTTGTTAATATGTTGACCGCCCGCACCAGATGCACGGTAGACATCAATGCGCAAATCTTTTTCATCAATTTGAAAGTCAACAGTTGTTGCTTCGGGTAATACAGCCACTGTCGCGGTTGAGGTATGGATGCGACCTTGTGATTCTGTTTCTGGAACGCGTTGTACACGATGAACACCGCTTTCAAATTTAAACTTTGAGAAAGCACCTTCCCCCTTTACCATAAATGTAACATTCTTCACCCCGCCAATACCATTTTCTTCAATATCGGTAATTTCAATTTGAAAACCAAGGCCTGTGGCATACAACGAATACATACGCAATAGAACAGCAGCAAACAGACAAGCTTCATCACCACCGGCAGCAGGACGAATTTCAATAATAACATTTGCATCATCGCGTTCGTCTTTTGGGGTCAAAAGTAATTGTAATTCTTTTTCGGTTTGTTCTAATAATTTTTGATTTTCCGCAATTTCTTCTTTGGCTAATTCAGCTAATTCTGGATCCGTTATTGCCTGTGCAGTTGCAATATCATTCACAAGTTTTTGATACTTGCGATATGTATCAATCGTTGGCGCCAATTTTGACGCTTCTTTGGAAATTTGTGAATAACGCGTAAAATCATTAAAAACTTCTGGCAAAGTTAATTGCTCTAACAGTTGCATATATTTTGCTTCTAAAACACTTACTTCTTCAAACATTATACTCTTATTGTAACCACTCTATCGTGATTTGCCAAATCTTTATATACACTTACACTGTGATATCCCATTTGTAATGCAATTTTTTTCACATCTTTTGCCTGGTCAAAACCAATTTCAAATAATATCATTCCGTTTGTGTGTAAATTTTTGCGAGCGGTAGCCAAAATACGACGGTAAAAATATAATCCATCAATACCACCGTCAAGTGCCATACGCGGCTCCTGTAAAGTAAGTGGATCTTCGACCCCAATATCCATTGTGCGCACATAAGGTGGATTACAAACAATAATATCAAATCTTCCATTGACAGCTTCCAGCAAATTACTATGAACAAAATTAATATCTGAATTATGTAATGCCGCATTTTTGGCAGCTACATCTAAAGCTGCTTCACTATAATCCACAGAAGTAATTTCATATCGCAAACTTTTTTCGCGTTG
>JAFYKU010000026.1 GCA_017537405.1 Clostridia bacterium | reverse complement strand
CTTTTAACTGAGCAAAATCCATTACCATATTAAAACACAACTAGCAACAAATAACAAGTAAACAACACCCCAGCCAATGAGTACTTCACTTTGGGCTTTAAGAAAATAAACCGTGACAAAATAATTACACCTAAAAGATAGACAAAAATCGGTATGATACCATGATTAACCGGAATTGTTGCCCAAGGAATTTGACTTATTGCATCAAGAACCCAAGTCACAAAATTTAACAATGGCTCAACTAACCAAAGCAACGCGCCACAAACAAAAGTGCAAACTGCAAATAATCCAAGATAAAATGCCCACATCAATAAAGGGACTAAAACAACATTCGCAATTACACCAAAGACTGGTATATTACCAAAGAAATAAATTAAGAAAGGCAAACTTCCCAATGTTACCGCAAGATACATGGCCAAAGACGATGACGGAATAATGCGGAAAATAGTTTGATACCAAAAATAAATACCGAGCACGCAAGAAAATGACAATAAAAACGAAGCCGAAACCAACGCATAGGGAAAGAGTATTAAAATTATAATTACAGCTAACGATAATACCGATAATGAATCCGCCTTATGCAAATGATACTTAGCGAAAGAATAAGTTAAACACATAATTACAGCACGAATTATGGCATACTGCCAACCACACAAGTAACCATAAAATAATAAAATTGGAGCGATAATCCATATATGAGCTCTTTTTGGAACGCGACACCAACGCAGCAAAGTTCTTAATGCTCCGTACAAGGCACCGACATGAAGACCGGAAACGACTAAAATATGTGCTACCCCGGCAATGTTAAAATTACTGCGGATACCAAAAGTTAAAATACTTTTATCGCCTAAAAGCATATTATAAATTAAATTTGCGTTATCTTCAGATAAGAATAAGGACAAATACCAATGCACATATTTTAAGATAACACCACGCAAGCCAGTATGTGGATCATAAGTCCGATATGTTGGATTACTCACAAAGCAGGTTGTTAAGAGATAACTGATAACTGCAACAATGTACAACGACATCGCTACAATTTTAAATTGGCGTGGCAGTTTACTCCATAACAAAATCGTAAATAAAATTGCGGCGCCCAAAAAAGTTAACCAAAGCGACAACATCGCAGATCCAATCGCAACAATGACAACTAAAGCCAGCCAACACAGCGGGCGAAAATTACAAAGTTTCATTAGCGACTCATTTCGTCTTGGTTATTAATGGGGGAAACCATTCCTTCATTTGTTTGTTCTGTGCTTGGAGTACGGAAAGCTTGACGCATTTGTGCAATGCCTGGTGCCACTATTTTTACTTTGCGTGGAGTTTGTATTGTGACCGTTTCCTGTTGTACTTGTTGTTTTTTATCATCAATAATAGTCGGAACTGGTGCTAATTCATTGACAACTTCTTGGTCGCCATGTAAGTAAGGTGACATTTGCGGTGCGCGTACAGCGTAATATTTTTCAAATTCTGCGCGTCTTGCCGGGTCAAATTCACCAATGCCCTCATGAATTTTGGTACCAATGCGAGATTCGGCGTTTTTGACTTTAGGTAACTTCAATGGTTGAGTAAGCCATTTTTCATTTTTATCGTTTATCTTTTGGTCATAGTCAACCAATAACTTAGCCAAAGTTTCATCTTGTTTTGCAAACTTAGCAATAATTGCAACCTGTGCTTGATAATAATCTTCTTTACCTAAACGCACAAAACGCTTAGCTTCGTTCAATTCATTTTGCCAGGTTTTTAACAATTCATCGTTTTTAACTTGCTTTTGAATTTTTTGTAGTGTTTGTTGTGCGATGCGTTCACACTCCTGTAATTGACGGGCACGCTGTTTAGCCTTAGCATCTTTCACGCGCACTAAATATTCCAACTCTGCCCCGACTTCGTCTTCGCCTATTGTGAAATCACCCAAGTTAATTAAAACACTGTCTTGCACCAAACCACCGACCGAAGTCACGCTTTCGCGCAAATATAACTTGCCGTTCTTTTCAATGTAGCGGAAAGCTTTTTGGTCTAATTTGGGAACACTCACAAATTCGCGGATACCGGTATCCACAATTTTATATTCATTTTTGATTTCAATCTTTTTTAGATTACGGAGAATGCGTTTGGCTTCTTCGTCTTCGTAGGCGAATAATTGGGGAACTTGTTTCGAAGTAATAACCACTACAACACCTCGGTCCGATTGCGTAAAGCCATACCAATCGTCATTTCATCGGCATATTCCAAAGCTACACCCATCGCTATTCCTGTTGCCAAACGCGAAACTTTAATACCGCTAGGCTTAATTAACGAAGCTAAATAATTGGCGGTTGCTTCCCCTTCCACATCAGCAGACAAAGCAATAATTACTTCTTTAATTTTACCGCCTTGTAAACGGGTCATTAAAGATTTTATATTTAATTGGTCAGGTCCTTTTTTATTCAAAGGCGAAAGCACCCCATGTAATACATGATATGTTCCATGAAAAGCATGACAGCGTTCAATAACGGTAATATCTTTGGGGTGAGCCACCACGCACACTGTGTCACTTTCACGATGTGCACAGATTTCACATTTTTCATCAACCGCAAAATTGCCACAAACTTGACAAAATTTAACTTGGCGTTTAACCGCGGTAATGGCAGTACTGAATTGTTCGGCGTCTTCACGCGACATTTCAATCACACGATAAGCATACCGTTCGGCAGTCTTGTAACCCACCCCCGGCAACTTCGTAAAAGCGTTAATCAATGTGTCAACACACGACAAATTCGCCATAGTTCAATATAACATTAACCCCCAATTCTGCAAATTACATTTTTACAATTTGTGCTACTGTAACCGTACAATCATCGGCCGGATACCCATCGACCGAAGCACTCACTTTGGCAATTAGTTGGTCGGCTAATTGCTGTGGATTTGTAACATCGAGGTTATTGATAAATCCCGCCAATGCTACACGCTCGCCCCCAAAAACATCTAAAACTCCATCACTCACTAAGACCACCATATCACCAGCGGACAACATAGCTTTGGTGATTTTGGGTTCAATATCATCTAAAATGCCTAACGGCAAAGAACCAGCTTCCACCACTTCAACTTCGCGTGCGCGTTTGATGTAACCGTCCACAGCACCGACTTTAATAAAATCCACCTCTCCAGTGGCCAAATCAAAGACACACATATCCAACGCGGAAAACACATCTTGTCCTGTGAATGTTAATAATTGGTTTACCGAGTACATAATAATTTCATCGGGGAAGCCCGCTTTGTAAAAGTTTTCCACCAATGACAAGGCCAAAGTACTGGCACGCGCCGCGCGCTCACCTGCGCCCATACCGTCACACAAAGCCATTAAAGTTTTTTCATTTGTCACTCGTAAGAAGGAAAAATTATCGCCGCTTGTTTGATTCACTCCTTTGGTTACACCCGCCATACCAAACAAAATACTGTACTTAGGTGCCGAGCGCACTGAAACGATTGCATAACCCTTAGTGTCCGCATCCACAATTTCATCGGTAATCATCTTGTGACCACATACTTGGCTCACAACTTTTTCAATGCGTTGATTTTTCGCATCACCGCGCGGTACCAGAACAGACACGACATATTCATTTTGTGTAGTTTTAGTAATCAAACAGTCTTCCGCAAAGATATTTCGAAACAACAATTCTTCTTTAACCATTTCGCCACGCTCGTTGTCAAAAACCACACTGCGGCACACATCATTGGCAAATTTACTGCATAGTTGCGAAATACCTGCCAATAAATTGGCCATCAAAATTTTACCGCTATCCAATCCGGCAATAATTTGCTCTTTGTTCCGATTAGCTGCCAAATATTTATTCAAAGCCGTCATTAAAGTATTAATTCGAGTACATTTAACTGCTAAAGTATTGGGCACATCCAACAAGGTAACACTTCCCCGTTTCAAGCCCGCTTTAGCCAGATGCATAATGCTTTGGTCAATTTCTTGACTGGCATTAGTCGTTTTACGACAGATTGCTCGGTGCGGACATTCAGCACATACACTACCCGTCAGTTCGGTACATAACAACATTGCTGTTTCTTGCGGTGGTAAAGCCGCCCGCGTTAAATTACGGTAAGTATTTTGCATCTCATTAAATACCGCCGCCAAAGAACGCATACGCAAAGAAATACCGGCCGTATTGCGATTAATCGTATTTTTCGAAACCAAAAAGCCACCCAAACCATCAGCACCAAATGTAAAATAGTTAGCAATTTTGCGGGGGACACAAAGAAACACAAATTCGGCCACACCCAAAGGTAACAAACTCCACCAGTTATATGTCCCATAAGCATTAAAGTAAAAACCAATGACTAAATCACCGAAAATTAAAGCCACAATACTAAAAATGCGTTGCTTGCTTTTAAAAACGACACAAACAACCGCTAATAAAACCATAACAGCAACATAAGTTAAATTTGTGGTTGCAAAGGATTTACCTAACCCTAACGCTGCCGCCAACAAAACAGTAGACTTGGGATTTACATAAAACACGCCTAATAAAATTACCAATAAACTACAAAACTTATACAAATCAAAGTACGGATTTTCTAAACCACATAAACCAAGCGCTAAGATAATGACCAGACACATTAAAGAGACAATTTGATTAATCGTCCATGGGAAATTAAATTTTTTTTGTGCGATAGCGTTAACACATTCAAAACACGCTAACAAGAAAATACCACCGACCAACCCCGCAATCAAAGTTTGAATAATAATATCTTGCTGCACACAGGCCAAGTAAAGATTAAAACCTTGCGATAAAACAAAGCCCGCCAATAGAACTGGAAAGTGCCATTGTTTTTTATTTTTCAACCAACGAACGACAAACAGAGTTAACAAAAACACCACGCACATAAAAATTGCGCTCAAAAGATTAAGTTGTTTGGGACAGCGCCATAATTCTATCAACAAGAATGTAATGACCGGAACAAATTTAGGAATTGATGTAGCTCCCAATGCAAAAATAAAAGCAATCGCAAAAGGACGAATGACAGAAGCTATCGCAGCACAATCAAGCACTACAACGATAAGAATAGTTAAAACAGCTAACAGAAATTTTTTCATTGACCAATTATGCCAAAGATAGACAAACTTTTACTGTCAATTTGTGTCAAAATTACGCAAACGCTGTCAAATTAATCGCAAGATTGTAATTGTGTGAGAATTAAAAATTGTATATAATGGTGGTATGGGTTTATTTGCAAGTGATAATACGCGTTCCGTACGAAAATTACAACGCATTGCCGATTTAGTTATAGCTTTGGAAGATGAATATGCGGCTTTAGATGACCATGCTTTAGTGGCTAAAACCGCCGAATTTAAAGAACGCCTAACAAACGGAGAAACACTGGACGATATTTTACCAGAAGCTTTCGCCACTGTGCGTGAAGCTGGTTACCGCGTGTTAGGTCAAAAAGCTTATTATGTCCAAATTTTAGGTGGGATTGCTTTGCACCAAGGTCGTATCGCCGAAATGAAAACGGGTGAAGGTAAAACCTTAGTTTCAACTATGCCCGCTTATTTAAATGCTTTGACCGGTAAAGGTGTTCACATTGTTGAAGTGAATGAATATTTAGCAAAGCGTAATAGTGAATGGATGGGTAAAGTCCACCGCTTCTTAGGTTTGACCGGGGGTTTAAGTTTGTCGCACTCTACGCCAGATGTCAAACGCGCGGCATACCGCCAAGATATTACCTATGTAACCAGCAGCGAAGTTGGTTTTGACTATTTGCGTGATAATGTGGCACACCATAAAAATGACCGTGTTCTGCGTGGCATGAATTTTGCCGTTATTGACGAAATCGATAGTATCTTAATTGACGAAAGCCGTACCCCGTTAATCATGTCGGCACCGACCAAAGATAACAGTGACATGTACAAAATTGCGGACAAATTTGTGCGCACCTTAGCCAAGGACGACTACGAAATTGATTTGAAAGAACGCGCAGTTCGTTTAACCGAATCTGGATTTATCAAAGCCGAACGCGCTTTTAGCATTGAAAACATAAGTGATGCCGAAAACATGGAGCTCAACCACTTCATTAACAATGCGATGAAAGCGCACCACTTATTTACCGCAGATGTTGACTATATTATCAATGCGAAAAAAGAAATTATTATTATCGACCAAAACACTGGTCGCGCGATGGTTGGCCGCCGTTACAGTGACGGCTTACACCAAGCGATAGAAGCTAAAGAAAATGTGCCGATTAAAAATGAAGACAAAACTGTGGCAACTATTACTATTCAAAATTTGTTTAAATTGTACCGTAAATTGTCGGGTATGACTGGTACCGCGAAAACAGAGGAAGACGAGTTCAAAAAGATTTACGGGATTGATGTTGTCGCAATACCAACTAACAAACCTGTTGTTCGTGAAGATGCACCCGATGTAATATTCCAAAATATGACCAACAAATTGGCTGCAATTTATGAAGATGTACTCTACCGCTATGAACGCAAGCAGCCGGTCTTAATTGGTACGACCACAATTGAACGCAGTGAAGAAATTTCACAATATTTAAAAAGCAAAAAAGTTCCGCATGTTGTTTTGAACGCAAAGAACCACGAAAAAGAAGCAGACATTGTCGCAAATGCCGGCCGCTTAGGTCATGTCACAATCGCAACCAACATGGCTGGTCGTGGTACGGATATTCACTTGGGTGGTAATGCAGAACATATGGCGATGATGCAATTAAAGAAAGATGGTTTAACCGACCAAGAAATTTATGACGCAACGGCTTACTTTGAAACCGAAGATGCAAAAATTTTAGAACATCGTCAATTATTCAAAACTTACTTTGAACAATTTAAGAAAGAAACCGATACTGAACGCCAAGAAGTTGTAGCGCTAGGTGGATTACACATAATTGGTACCGAACGCCATGACAGCCGCCGCATTGACAACCAGTTGCGCGGTCGTGCCGGCCGTCAAGGTGACCCTGGCAGCTCAATCTTCTATATTTCCTGTGAAGATGAAATCATGAAGCGATTTGGTAAAGATGTCATCGGTGGCACAATGCGCTTCTTAAACTTGGATGATGTCCAAAGTAAGATGATTACCAAATTGTTTGAACGAGTGCAAAAACGCGTGGAAGGTTACTACTTCGACAGCCGCCGTGTCACATTTGAATATGATAATGTCTTGAACGACCAACGCACGGTAATTTACCGCGAACGCGATAAAATCTTGGACGGCGAAAATGTACACGAACAAATTGTAAAATGCTTCCCCGATATTGTTTATAATATTGTAAGTCAAGCGATTGACCCAACACGCCACTACTCCGAATGGGATTTAGAAAAAGCCAACCAAGTCTTATCTGATAAATTATTTGGTACACATACCCAATATTTGGACCAAGAAAACACGGATAAAGCCAACTTCAATGAAGTTTATGAAATGGTTCTGGATGCGGTGAATGAACAATACGAAGCTAAAATTGCGAAGTTAAAAGAAGAAGGTTTTAATTTTGATGCTTTCGAGCGTGATGTGCTTTTGTCTGTGGTTGACAAAAAATGGGTCAGTCATATTGATGCAATGGTCAACTTACGCAACGGTATTAGTTTGCGTGGTTACGGTGGAAAAGATCCATTATTCGAATACCGCCGCGAAGCCATTGGTATGTTCAATGAAATGATTGAAGCTATTAACAACGAAACAGCTATCTTCTTGTTCAAAGTTCGTATCCAAAAGCAAGAAGCTCCAAAACCGGCACCACGCCCTGTTGTTACTAATGTCAACCTAAAAAAGACAGGCCGTAACGAAACCTGCCCTTGCGGAAGCGGAAAAAAATACAAACAATGCTGTGGTAAATTGAGCTAATTGTATTTATTAATAAAAATTTTTTTAAAGATTTATATAACGGCGGTAATATTCTCCATGTGCCGCCATTAATTCTGTATGTGTACCAGATTCTACAATTCTTCCACCCTTACAGACATAAATGATATCGACATTTTCAATGGTTTTAGCTTGTGTGGTCACAAAAATGCGAGTACGATTTTTAAAATTATTAATAATAATATCATTGCATTTTTTTTCGGAAGCTGGGTCAAAACAATTTAAGGCACGGTTTAAAATTAATAAATCTGGAGCATGTAAAACTGTACGCGCTAAGTTTACAGCTTGTTGTTCTGCATTAGTTAATAAATTCGTATTTTCAGTCAAACGCGTATTGTACCCTTGTGGTAAAGAACGAATGAATTGGTCAAAACCAAACATACTGGTCGCTTCAATCACATTTTCAGGCAATGTTTTGCCAACTCCATACATAATATTTTCCGCAATGCTGGCGTCAATTAAAAACGGATGTTCAAAACACATACCAACACGCTCGTAAAAACGCTTACTGCGAATACGCGCCAAATTAATGTCATTAATTTTAATTTGTCCACGCTTTGGCAATTCCAACTTCGTCATCAAGCTCACAATTTCGGAAGCGGTACCACTCTCTTCTTCTACGAAAGCCACTGTTTTTCCAAACGGAATGTCAAACGAAATGTCTTTAACTTTTTCCGTAGATACATTTTCAAATACAATGTTGCCATTAATTTTTTTGATATTTATGTCTTCGTCCGCGGTGACATCATCAGGACAATCTAAGATACCAAAGAAAACCTTTGCATAACTTTCGGTCGGTTGTATAACATTAGAAGCTGTCGTTATAATCTTAGTGTTAGATAAGAAGCGAGAACTATACAATAAGAACGCTGGCAAAATTGCAAAGTCCGCCATAGATAAAGTACCACTAATCGCCAAAATACCGAAAACGACGGTTATTGCTAAATACATGAAATTAGAAATAAAATTAATATAGCTTTCATTCAAACCGACAACTGTATTTGTTCCAACAACACCGTGGATTGTGTTTGCTGATTTGAATTCATCTTGTCCTGAAATTCCGTTTTCATGAAAGAAACCATGTAAAGTTGCGTGTTGTTCAGTAAAGTTATAAATCGCAGAATTTTCACCTTCACGCGCCGTATAAAATCTTTGTGTCTTTTGCACCACAATTTTAGCAATGATTAATGTTATTGGTAATGACATGATGACAATTAAACTTAAAGTAATATTCAAAGATAACATCATAATAATATTCAAGATAAAGAAGAAGATAGCACGGAAGATTTGATAAATCATAACCAAAACTTGTTGTAATAACACACGCCCCACGGCAATTTGGTGTGTGGTTTTACTGATTTCAAATTTGTCAATGAAAGATAAAGGCACAACATCAAGTTTGCGGCGCGCAGCGTCAATAATTCCCAAGGTCACATTATATTCATAGCGAATAAAAATACTTTTACAGATTAATTCAAAAGTTTCGGATAACAAACACAAAATTAAATACAAAATTAAGGGTTTCAAAACAAGTGCTAAATCGTGATTTAATCCTAACTGCTCAAATTGGTCTAAAGCATCGGCAGTTAACCCTGGCATAAATGAATACAAGGCAACACCGATAATACCACAAGCAATAACTACACTAATACGCCATAGTAATGGTTTGAAATATGCCAAGGCACGCATGAAAACGGATTTTTTACGAGCTTTCTTTACTTTCATTGTGCGCTCCTTTTATTTTCATTTTGCATAAAGAAATTGGCATAATCTTTATCTTCTAATAACAATTGACTGTGAACACCTTTAAGATAAGTATGATCTGCCCTTGCAAAGAAAACCTCATCAACATTTTCACAAATTGTAGGATTAATCGTAGCAAATAAGCATGCTTTATTTTCGGCACGCAATTTTTTCAGAACACTGCGTACTACATCATTAGATAAATTAATAAAACTGCCATCAAAGATGTAAAATTCTGCTGGTTTCAAAACGCAACGAGCAACATTAATGATGGCTTTCACTTGTTGTGGTAATTGACAACGCACTGACAACGGTGTATCCAAAAACGATGGTAAAACAGCTAAATTCGCCGCACCAATTTCGTTAAAGGTTGCCAAGATTTGTTCGTCCGTAACATCTGGATTAAATAAACGGATATTATCACGAACTGTACCTGTCATAAATTCCGGATAGGTCGGGCAATACGAAATAATTTTGGAACGATAATATTGCTTGTTAATTTCTTTGATATTTATACCATTAACCAAAACAACACCAGCTTTGGGTTCCATGTGACGCAATAAAATTTTTACCAATGCAGTACGACCAAATCCCACTTCCCCACAGAAAGCTACTAACTTACCTTTTTGTATTTCCATGGATAAGTTTTCAATTGTCACGCGGCCATTCCAAAAACGATGACTAACTTGATACATAACCAATGAACTACCAAACTCAGTATCTACATCTTTAACACCTTCATCATTTTCGGATTCTGGCAAGCTTAAAAATTCATCAATTCGTTGGTACGCAATCTTCCCACGCGTCATAGGATTAATAATGTTATTAAAGATGCTCGACATCGCAGTTGTACACAAAGTTATATATTGTATCACTGTATTCACAATGACTAATTGTTCTGCTACATTGCTGGAAGTTGTAGATAATGCACTAAAAATAATAATTCCAAAAGTTACAATGCCAAAAAGCATATTATTACTGCAACCAAAGATATGTTTCGACATATCAATATCAAAGACTTCACGCGACAAAGCTCTGTTTTGACGCATAGCCTCTTCTGCGCGCTCATTTTGTTTTCCTAAGAAACGAATATCACGAGCACCGGCAATACTTTCACGCGTTCCCACAAAAGATTTATCGTAAGCACGCACCGCTGCCGGCATGCGTTTTTTAATTAAAGCACGGTGGATAAATAAGAAAACAATTTCCACTACCACAGCCCCAACAATGAATAAAACATAAATTGGTGACATGGTCATAATCAAAACACAGCTACCCAAAATTGTAACCACGAAATAAATAATAGCTTGTAAATATTGTTCATTTTTGTATTTAACCCAAGCAGTATCTTCAATCATGCAGGACAAAAATTTGCTGGAACCAAATTCGTTTAAAGTATTAGTAGAGATATATGACATCTTTTCATATAATTTAGCGCGAGCATTTTGGCGACATTTAGCCCCAAAAACACTTACACGATTACGCGCAAATAAAGAAACAAAGAAGACAACAACCAACATCGCCAAAACAATCGCCGCGCTAATCAAGAAATCACTCATTGTTGGTAATACGCCAGCATCGTTCGTAACTTTTTGTGTAACCAAGTTTTTCAAGACCATGGGATAAAGAATATTTAAAACTTCCATGAGCGTAAAAAAGAAAGCGGCCACAAGTAACTCTTTGGCCAACCCACGACGGAAACCATATTTACGCATCTTTTGCATGTATTTTCAATATACATAACAATGCGGTACTTAGCAATTAATTTGTGCATTTGTGCGTTATGTTTGGGACTTTGGCTGGATACAATGAACTTTTCACCTGCAATTATTGCTCCCGAACAACTACACATTGTTTTAGATGCAGGTCATGGTGGGCGTGATAACGGCGCTTGTGTCGGTTCTGTCAGCGAAGCCGAACTTAATTTACAAATCGTACAAGTTTTGGCACAAGAATTACAGAATCATGGTTGTGCGGTTTCATTAACCCGCATTGATGAAGAAAGTCTGAGCTCGCCCTATGCCAGCAATAAAAAAGTCGATGACATGGCTAAACGCCGCGAAAAAATTCGAAATTTAAACCCCGACCTTGTAATTTCAATTCACCAAAACACTTATCCATCAGAGTCCGTGAGTGGTTTGCAATGTTTCTATGCCAATGAAACCCTGGGCAGCAAAGAATATGCCACTGCTATTCAAAATCAATTTAATCAAAGCGGCCTACCTTTTAGCAAAACACCTAAACCGACAGATTTTAATTTGGTCGAACACTCGCCTTGTCCAGCCGTACTTATTGAATGCGGTTTTTTAACTAATCCACAAGAACGAGAGCTATTACAATCCACAACTTACCAACAAGTTTTGGCTTATCATATCGCAACAGCCGTTGTACAAGAATACAGTCGACAACACACAACTGTGGCTTGCACAAACTGATAATTTACCGCGTATGCTGAAAATAGGAGGTACGAAAGATGTGTAAACAATGCCCAACCGTTGGCGACTTTATTTGCTGGATTTTCCGTTGTGGTCGTTGTGATAACAATTGCAAAGAAGTAAGTTGCAAGTGTGATAAATGCAACAAATGTGATTGTTATCATCAACACGACCATTGTGAACGCAAAGAAAAATACTTTGAATGTATTTGTCGCGAAAAAAAAGAACCTGTTTGTTGTCCGAAAGTGGAAAAAGAACATGGTTGTAATAATTGTGATTGTAACTGCGAATCTAAATTTTACTAAAAATTGAATAAATCTCCCCTTGACGATAGATACTATCCACAGGAGGTAAGATTGATGCAGTCTTTTACAACACAATCTCACACAAGAAATTACCAAGGAAATGTCGTGCTCCCCGCAACACGCGCACCCAAGAAAGGCCGAAAAATGATGAGCTTTGCTACATCAATAATGGCACTGGCTGTTGCCGTAATGGGTGGCTTATGGGGTGCCACGGCAGTACATAATTATCAACTAAAACAACAAGTCGCAACAGTAAGTACTGTCGCAACACAAAATGATACAGTCGCCATTGATACCGAAAAAGAAGACCCCATTGTTTACCCAGCCATGACTTTAGAAGAATATCCAGATAAACCTGTGAATAACGAAAAAGAAAAACACCATACCAGTCCTTTGCATAAAAAAAGACCATTAAAAGCATTAATGGTCGAAAAGCAAGCTAGTGAAAGCAATTATCAAGCCAAAGTAATTCACAACAGTTAAACTAAAACTCGGTCATGCATTTTATCACCAGTAATTTCAATCACACGAGTCGCTACTGTATCAATAATTTCTTCGTCACTGGTATAAAACAACATCACTGCTTTACTCTTAATCATACCTTGGTTCAAAGCGGTAATACTTTCCAAATCCAAATGATTGGTCGGTTCGTTGAAAATTAACATATTGCCTTGTTCCAACATAGTTTTGGCCAACATACAGCGCACTCTTTCACCACCGGATAAGACATTAGCTTTTTTCAACGCCTCTTCACCCGAGAACAACATACGACCTAGCCAACTACGAATAAAAGTTTCGTTGGTATCTTGTGAATATTGTTTGAGCCAATCGAGCAAATTCAAATCCACACCTTCGAAATATGAACGATAATCCGCTGGTAAATATGAAGTCGTAATCGTCTTGCCGATAGTTACAGTACCGCTGTCGGCTTTTTCAATGCCCATAATGCAGTTAAAAAGTTTATCCATGCGGATACTCTTATCGGTCAAGAATGCCACTTTTTCACCCTTATTAATACGGAAAGAAACATTACGGAAGAAACCATTCACTGTCAAATTTTCAACTGCCAAAATTTCGTTACCAGGTTCGCGCGAACATTCAAAGTTAATGTAAGGATATTTACGCGATGATGGCTTCAAATCTTCAATCGTTAACTTTTCTAATTCTTTTTTACGGCTGGTTGCTTGGCGTGATTTACTTGCATTCGCCGAGAAACGAGCAATAAATTCTTTTAACTCTTGCGCACGAGCTTCGGCTTTTTTGTTGGCTTCTTTTTGTTGTTTTAAAAGCAACTGACTGGTTTCGTACCAGAAATCATAGTTACCCACAAACATATTAATTTGATTGAAATCCACATCACAAATGTGTGTACATACTTGATTCAAGAAGTGACGATTGTGCGACACAATAATAGTAATATTTTTAAAATCTAATAAAAATTCTTCCAACCAATGTGTACCAGCCAAATCCAAATTATTGGTCGGCTCGTCTAAAATCAAAATATCTGGATTACCGAACAAAGCACGCGCCAACAACGCTTTAACTTTAATCTTCGCGTCCAAGTCTTTCATTTGTTGATCATGAAATTCTTCACTGACACCCAACCCAGACAACATGATGCGCGCATTACTTTCCGCATCCCAACCGTCTAACTCAGCAAATTCAGCTTCCAATTCACCCAATTCATTACCTTGCTCTTCGGTCATTTCGGGCAAAGCATAATACTTTTCTTTTAATGCAATAATTTCTGCCAAGCGCTGATGACCACCGATAACTGTATTTACAACGGTCAATTCATCAAAAGCATTTTGGTTTTGTGCTAAAGTTGAAATACGCTTATTCTTGCCAACAACAACTTCCCCCTTGTTTGGGCTAATTTCACCGGACAAAATTTTTAAAAAAGTCGACTTCCCCGCACCATTAGCGCCAATAATGCCATAACATTCACCTGGCAAAAACTTTAAATTTACATCTTTAAACAAAACCCGTTTTCCGTACTGCAAAGATACATTTACTACTTGAATCATACTCGGCAGT